>NZ_JBFUKF010000117.1:0-14696 GCF_056400985.1 Mucilaginibacter sp. P4_G9
ATTTTGCGATAAACCGTCGGCACTGTTAAACCTCGTTAATTTTTGCCCAATATCCTGCCCGCACACTTTGCTGTTTATTACAACAAAAAAAAACAGGATTAACGACAAAGGGGGCTTTTTGTACATTATTAAGAATTATCAACACCTGCATTATACGTTTTTTTTAGTTAAATGTTTAAACTTATTTGGACAGAGATTGTTGGACAAAGGATTATTGGAAAAAAGACAAAGGACCACTGTTCTTGTAAACCAGTATTCCGGAAAATTCTATCATTCCACGTTTCCTTAAACAAAAAATGTGCAGACGTTTCATCAACATCTGCACATCTGATATCTGCACATTCGAAATCTATAATTTGATTTCTTCGTCTTTACTGGAGAAGAAGTGGAACTCGGTGATCTGGTAAGCGGGGTTACTTTTAACCTTAATCCACTGGCCGTATTTCACAAACCACTTCATCTGGCGGGTATAAATACCCTGTTTAATAAAGGCTTCAATATATGGGTGTACGCATAGGGCAATGCCCTTTTCGTTTTGCTCATCCAATATATAATTGAAGTTATTTTCAATGTCGTCCATCAGCAAAATGGTTGGCCTAATGGTACCGGTACCATTACATGTAGGGCACACTTCGCTGGTTACAATGTTCATTTCGGGTCTTACACGCTGGCGTGTAATTTGCACCAATCCAAATTTACTTGGTGGTAAAATGGTGTGCTTGGCCCTGTCCAATGTCATTTCGGTACGCAGGAAATCAAACAGTTCTTTGCGGTTTTGCGGTTTGTGCATATCAATAAAATCGATAACAACAATGCCGCCCATATCGCGCAAACGTAACTGGCGGGCAATTTCTTTAGCCGCTTCTTTGTTTACCTGGTATGCGTTCTCTTCCTGGTTTTCTTTACTGGCTGTACGGTTACCGCTGTTTACGTCAATAACGTGCAAAGCTTCGGTATGTTCAATAACCAGGTAAGCGCCGCCGGCAAGGTTTACGGTTTTGCCAAAGGCTCCTTTAATCTGTTTATCAACGCCAAAATGTTCAAATATAGGCTCTTTATGCTTATGCATGCGCACTATACTTTCCATATCGGGCGAGATCTCATGGATGTATGACCGAATTTCTTCGAACATGCCGTTATCATTTACATAGATATGCTGAAAATCGGGGTTCAATATATCCCTGAGGATAGTTGATGTGCGCCCAATTTCGCCCAGAACCTTTTTAGCCGGTTCGGTTGACGGCAACCTGGTTATAAATGATTCCCACTTTGATATCAGATCAAGCAAATCCTTTTGTAATTCCTCAACGCCTTTACCTTCAGATACCGTCCGGATAATTACACCAAAATGTTTTGGCTTAATACTTTCAACAACCTTACGCAGGCGGTTACGCTCTGTATTGCTTTTTATTTTTTTGGAGATAGAGATGGCTTCCGAAAACGGGACCAGTACTACATATCGCCCTGCGATAGAAAGATCAGAACTTAAACGCGGTCCTTTGGTTGATATTGGTTCTTTGGCTATTTGTACAGGTATAAGCTGGCCCTTTGTCAATATATCAGAGATCTTGCCTCCTTTATTGATATCGGCTTCCAGCTTAAAGCCATCCAAAAGCTTTGACTGATATCCCCCGCTACGTACCTGCTTGGTCAGCTTCAGCAGGCTCTGCACCTGCGGACCAAGATCAAGGTAATGCAAAAAGGCATCCTTCTCGTAGCCTACATCCACAAAGGCGGCATTTAAACTGGGCATAATTTTCTTTATACGCCCAAGGTAAATGTCTCCAACAGTATAATTATTGCTGGTTTGTTCTTTGTGAAGTTCTACAAGTTGTTTGTCCTGTAATAATGCAATGGTAGCCCCATTGGGGGATGAATCGATAATTAATTCTTTTATCAACTGCTACTCCATTTCTTAAAACGGCAAAAACCGTATGTAAATAAGTGGGTAAAAAACACTCGTAATAAAAAGTTACCCACCTTTAATAAAGGCGGGTAAAATCTGCTAACGTATAGCAGCTTATTTCTTTTTATGTCTGTTTTTTCTTAAACGTTTTTTACGTTTGTGGGTAGCCATTTTGTGTCTTTTACGTTTTTTACCGCTCGGCATAGTAATAATTTTTAAATGTGATTAATTCTTTAATTCTTTTATGTATTCATCAATACGTTGCCCAAACACAGGGTCGGGCATCATTTCTTTGCATTTTTGGTAAGCGTCGATAGCTTCCTTTTTCATGCCCAGTTGCTTGTAACTTTCGGCCAGGTAAAATGTTGGCTCCAGTTCGGCTTTTTGGGCAAGTAATGTTTTAAACCTTGTAACCGCTTTTTCGTACTGGCCCGATTTCATGGCGAACATTCCTAAATTGAGGTTTGCATTCCAGTTCTTCGGGTCTTTTTTTACTACTTCAAGCAGTAAGGCTATACCTTGCATAGGGCTGGCAGCGCCATTTACATATGCTATGCCTAATCCTGTTTTGCCTGCAAGGCTTTCAGGCTGTAACTTTAAGGCATTTTGAAAAGCCTCTGCAGCGTTACTTACAAAAGTGGGCTGCAATAAAGTATCCTGGGTAAGTTTGTATGCATCGTTAAAACGATTACCTGCATTTAACCAATCTTCGGCTTTATTTTGCTTACGGGCCAATGCCTGGTAGTAAAATGCTGCCGGTGCAGGCTGGTTATCATCATCCCACTGTTTTGCCAGTTGCTGTTGCAACTTATCGGCATCAGTGCCCGATGCGTTTTTTAATTGCCCTTCAAGGTCGTTTATCTTGGCTGCCAAACCCGCCCCAATCGCGGTTTTGGCCGGTTCTGATACCATATCAACCGTTACTGTGGTGGCCTTGCGGCTGGTAAGTACGTTTGTTTTATCGCTTTTGGCCTCTTTGGGTTTTATTAAACCTTTAACAGGTAAATAATACAAATAGCCCATAACAATAACTATTGCTACACTAACGGCTATTTGTTTTTTATACATATCTTAAATTATTTGCTGGCTTTGTTGCCTGTTTTTACTTTCTCAACAAAAGTTTTTGCTGGTTTAAAGCTTGGCACAAAATGCTCCGGAATAATGATGGCAGTGTTTTTTGAGATGTTACGAGCAGTCTTTTTTGCTCTTTTTTTCACTACAAAACTACCGAATCCTCTGACGTAAACATTTTCGCCACCAACCATTGAGCTTTTAACAACTTTAAAAAATGCCTCAACAGTTTCCTGCACGTCTACTTTCTCAATACCTGTCTTAGATGAGATTTCAGTTATAATTTCTGCCTTAGTCATATCTGATTTACTTTTATTTTTTATATAAATACTTAACTGTTTTGGGGTTGCAAAAGTATCGCTTTAAAATTTAAGAGCGAAATATTTAACATATTTTTTTTACCCAGTACTAAAAACGTACATTCCTGTTACAAAGTATAGGGTAAAGCACCTATTTACAACTAATTAGGAAGGCTGAATTTTGGAGCAGTGAGGAAGGATTTTTGGATGAGAGACATGAGACTTTCTGACGAAGGACTTTCAGACAAAAGACAAAATATTGGGAGATGGCGCATAAAAAGTTTGACAAAGATGGAAACCTTGAAAAAGCATTTTAGTGATGTTTGCTTTTTGGTTAATCAGTGTCTTTTTTTTCTACATCTTTCATCCAAAAATCTTTGCTTTAAAACCCTTTGCTCGAAAGTCCTTCGTCCCAAAGTCCTTTGTCTAAAAATCCGTCCTCCCTGCTTCAAAAATCCATTACTTTTACCCCAATGAACTTTACCGACGAACTGGTGCAATGGTACCTTAAAAATAAACGCGATCTGCCCTGGCGAAACACCACCGATGCTTATACAATTTGGCTTTCTGAAATTATTTTACAACAAACCCGTGTTGAGCAGGGGATGCCTTATTTTAACCGTTTTATCGAAAAATACCCTACTGTAAGCCATTTTGCTGCCGCCCATGAGGATGAAGTGCTTAAACTATGGCAGGGCCTTGGTTATTATTCACGGGGGCGCAATATGCTTAAAACGGCGCGCCTGGTACAGGAGGCGCATAAGGGGATATTCCCGCAAAGCTATGATGAACTTATTAAACTGAAAGGTATTGGCGAATATACAGCCGCAGCAATTGCTTCCTTTTCATCAAACCAGGCCAGGGCTGTTGTTGATGGAAACGTTAACCGGGTACTGGCCCGCTATTTTGGAATCTATGATGCTATCAATTCAACCACCGGCAAAAAAATATTCCAGAACATAGCAAATGATTTGGTTAATACTAAAAACCCGGGGCTGCATAACCAGGCCATGATGGAGTTTGGGGCGATGCTTTGCAAGCCTAAAAATCCGGCCTGCGGTATTTGCCCGGTGCGTACCGGCTGCGTTGCTTTTACCAGCAATGCAACGGCTACCTTACCCGTGAAATTGAAAACGGTTAAAGTTAGAGAACGTTTTTTTAGCTACTTTTTAATTACCGACGGCAACAGCATTTTAATGAATAAAAGAGGTGATAAAGACATCTGGGCCAATATGTACGATTTACCGATGGTTGAAACTGCATCTTTATTACCCGCAGATGAGCTGGTGAAATTACCCGAAGCCGTTGCGATTTTTGGTGACGACATAAACATTATAGAAGACACATCAGTATTAAAACACATCCTTACCCATCAGCGATTATTTGTACGGATGATTAAAACCGATAAAAAGCCTTTAAAAACCGAAACAAACTGGATTTACGTATCAGTTGAAAATTTGCCTGAACTGGCACTTCCCCAAATTATTTTTATATTATTAAAAAACATTTTTAATTTGTAGATTAATTTTCGTTATTTTAGGGCATGTCAGGAATAAATAAAGTTATCCTTGTTGGCCATTTAGGCAAGGATCCGGAGTTGCGAATTTTAGATGGAGGCGTGTCTGTAACCAGCTTTCCGTTAGCTACTTCTGAAAGTTTCAATAAGGATGGCCGCAAAATTGAACAAACCGAATGGCATAATATTGTAATGTGGCGTGGGCTTGCAGATGTGGCTGCCAAATTTTTACAAAAGGGCAAACTGGTTTATATTGAAGGTAAGCTGCGAACCCGGTCGTTCGAGGATAGGGATGGCGTTAAAAAATACACCACCGAGGTAGTTGCCGAAAACTTCACTATACTTGGCCGCAAAAGCGATTTCGATACCGACCTGGTTAAATCTGCAAAAGCAAGCGAATCCTTCAATTATACGGAGAATGGGGAAGACGCAACCAGCAGTTATTAATCATAGTTTTTTAACCAATTATAAATGAATACTCCTTGCGCTTGCAAGGGGTATTTTTTTGCGCCTTACTTGCATATGAAATTTGGATGCGAATTATATTTTATGCCTATATTCATGGCTTAAAACCTTACCATAGTACCATGAAATTTTTAAATGGCTTTCTCTTTGCATGCCTGCTCCCAGCCATATCACAGGCGCAAACTACTCCCGATATTAAAGCGTTTGACAGTTATGTACTACAGGCCGTTACCAATTGGCATGTGCCCGGCCTGGCCATTGCAGTGGTAAAAGATGGGCATGTAATATTTGCCAAAGGTTATGGTGTGCGCGAGCTGAACAAGCCTGGCAAGGTTGATACACAAACCATCTTTGGCATTGCATCCACAACAAAGGCCATGACAGCTGCCTGCGCTGCGATGCTGGTTGATGAGGGCAAGCTGCACTGGGATGATAAGGTTATTGATTACCTGCCCGATTTTCGGCTTTATGATCCTTATGTTACCCGTGAGCTCACCGTTCGCGACCTGTTTTTGCATGACAGCGGTGTAGGTAATACCGATTATTTATGGGGAATCATGGATATATCATCTGACGAAGTTTTGCATCGTATGCGGCTGGTAAAGCCCCAGTACGGCTTTAGGGCAGGCTTTGTTTATCAGAATATATTTTACCTGGCCGCGGGCAAGGTAATTGAAAAAGCCAGTGGCATGCCATGGGAAACCTTTATACAGAAAAGGATCTTTACGCCACTAAAAATGACCCGTACGGTGCCTACTTTTGCAAAATCGAAAGGCATACCAAACCAAACCTCCACGCATGTTAAGGTTGATAGCGCCATTATTGTAGTGGAAAAAGACACTAACAACGCAATTGCCCCGGCAGGGGGCGTATGGTCATGCGTGGATGATATGGCCAAATGGGTAAATTGCATGCTGGATAGCAGCAAATACGGAAATCAGCGCCTGCTGAAGCCCGAAAGCTGGGCTATGCTGCTCAAGCCACAGGCATTTGTATCCGAAAGTGACTTTTACCCCACCGCACGCATTACCAAACCACATTGGGTAACATACGGCATGGGCTGGTTCCAGCAGGATTACCAGGGGCAGAAGATAGATTTTCATACCGGAAGCCTTACCGGGTTGATAGCTATCAATGGGATGATAGTAGATAAGAAGATAGGCGTTTATATACTGGCTAACCTGGATCATGCAGAGCTGCGCCACGCCCTGATGTTTAAAACATTTGATTACTTTTCTTTGGGCGGCAACCGGGATTGGAGCAGGGAATTTCAAACCCTGTATACCGGCATCAGTGCCAAAGGTGAAAAGGCCGAAAAAGATTACGAAGCAAAAAGGGTGATGGGGACACATCCAACGCTGGATATTAAAGCTTATGCGGGCACCTATTCCGATCCGCTTTATGGCTCGGTAGTGATCGCTGTAGCCGGGGAGGTATTATCGTTTAATATAAATCAATTTCTTACCGCCCAGGCCACCTGCTGGAATTACGACACCTTTAGGGGACCGTATGCACGCAAGGAGTATGGTAAGGTTACTGCCAGTTTCAGCATTGATGAGCTTGGTAAAATAAGTACTGTTACGGTGGATGGATTGACGTTTGCCCGGCAGTAGGGTAAGTATTGCCTCCAGGCCGATGGATGAGGATTGTCTAAAAAATATATAAGTAAAACAAAAAATGTCCCTCATATTAACAAGGGACATTTTTATTCATTTAAACCAACAGCCTATCTTCCTCCCGGAGGGCAATGTTCTTTTAAATATTTGGTAAACATGGTACGCAGGTGCAACGTTGTGCCTGGCCCTTCAAAAATACCATGCGTACGGTTGGGGTATGCCATCAGCTCAAACTGGCGGTTGTATTTTACCAGCTCGTTTATCAGCTCTTCGGCATTTTTGTAGTGCACATTGTCATCGCCCGTACCGTGAATGTACAGCAGGTTGCCACGCAGGTTTTTAGCATACGTAACCGGCGAACCTTTAATAAACGCGGCACGGCCTTCGTCGTTAACCGGCACCCCCATGTAGCGCTCCTGGTAAATATTATCATAAGTTAACTGGTCGCCTACTGCCGCAACGGCT
Organism: Mucilaginibacter sp. P4_G9; assembly: GCF_056400985.1. Taxonomy (NCBI): domain Bacteria; kingdom Pseudomonadati; phylum Bacteroidota; class Sphingobacteriia; order Sphingobacteriales; family Sphingobacteriaceae; genus Mucilaginibacter; species Mucilaginibacter sp. P4_G9. The sequence continues at coordinate 7,339 of NZ_JBFUKF010000117.1, forward strand.
ATCCCTGTTTTGTAAATTTCCGGAAACTGGAACATCAGGTTAAGGGTTGATGACCCACCGCCGCTCCAGCCGTGTACTGCTATACGGGTTGAATCAACAAAAGGCCATTTCAGGATCTCTTTGGCAGCCATTGCCTGGTCGCGGATGTTGATGATGCCGATGTTTTTGTAAATCGCCTTGCGCCATGCCGTACCCTTTGGAGCAGGTGCACCACGCCCCTCAACTGACATGTATATATACCCGTCATCGGCCATGCTGCCCACATATAAGCCATTGCGGCCCGCACCCCAGGTATCGGTAACAGTTTGCCCGGCAGGCTCGCCATAAACGGTAAATACAACCGGGTATTTTTTATTAGGATCGAAATTGGTTGGTTTCATCATCCAGCCATCCATCTCGATGCCATCAGCCGTTTTTACCTTGAAAAATTCGGGTTTGTTTTTGGCATCTTTGTTCAGCACAATCATATTGCCGCCAATATGTTTATGGTTGGGCAGGCTTACCACCTCGCTAACAGGCTGGGTATAGCTGTTGCTAAAATTGTGCAAAGCAACCTTTCCGTTTGGCGAAATATCATAACCATGCGTTCCCGGTTCATCGGCAGGCGAAACGCGTTCGGCTTTACCGCCGGCTATCTTTATGCGGTATAAATATTTCTGGGTAGCATTATCCGGCGAAGCCATAAAATAGATATAGCCACCGGCCTCATCAATCAAACTCACAGTTATTACGTCATAGTCCCCTTTGGTGATCAGGGTTTCTTTACCTTCGCGGCTAACGCGGTAAATATGTTTCCAGCCATCTTTTTCGCTCACCCACAAAAAGTCTTTGCCTTTGTTTATCCACTCCCAGCCAATCGGGTCGCCATTGTTCCAGCGTTCCTTGCCATCAATCCATGAATTACTTTTTTCTTCACGGACGATGCGGGTTTTTACGTTTGATACATTGCCGATAAACACACGGCTCTCGGTTTGGGCCCGGTTCAACTGCTCCAGGATAATTTCGTTCGGGTTTAAGCTCCACTCCATACGGGGGATGTAATGCTGTACGGCATCGCCGGGGATATCTATCCATTTGGKTGCAGCCGTGCTGATATCAACCACGCCAATTTTTGCCGAGCTTGGGTCTTCGCCTGCAACAGGGTACTCTACCGGTACCACAAATGGGTATATAGAATCTGTGGTGTTCAGCATTAGATAACTTTTAATTTTGGTCGCGTCTATTTTCCAGTAAGCTATGTTGCGGCTATCCGGCGACCAGCGAAACCCATCGCGGCAGCCAAACTCTTCTTCATACGCCCAATCAAAAGTACCATTGATTACATGGGTACTGCCATCGGTTGTTAATTGCTTAACATTGCCGCCGGCCAAATCCTCTACATAAATATTATGCCCGCTTACATAAGCCGCCTTGCTGCCATCCGGCGAAAGCTTGGCAAACATCAGCGATGATTCGGGCAGGCTTTTACCAAGCTGCCAAAGTTTTTGTGTACCGGTATCAAAAACCCAGTAATCGCCCCGGGTATCATAACGCCATACTTTTTTTGTATTGGTGTTGATGAGCACTTTTTTACCATCATCAGATACGGTAAATCTTTTTATGCCGATTGGCTTGCCTCCGTTAGGTGTAAGCATGGCGTTGCTTATCCAAATTGTTTTTTTACTGGTATCACGGGTATCATAAACGGCTATTTCGCCGCCTGTAATTTTATAATACTGGTAGCCATTGTTTGCCCAATGGGTAAGCGCGCGTTGTGCCTTAACCCAACTGCTGCTAAAAACGAACAAAACGATCAACAGGAATAACGATCCTGAACGGTAAAATCTCATATAATTATACTTTGAATGATGTGTGCGGCATTATTTTGAGAATAAGCAATGCCGCCGTAAATTTTGCGTTAATTTAGTACATTAACAAAGTATAAAAACTGTGTAATGAAAAAAATACTTCTACCTGTCATCTTTTGCATTTCGTTTATAAACATTTCCCTGGCACAACATGCCAACAGAAGCAAATTTATTAAGGATAGCCTTGATCTGTATATAAGCCGGGCGCTAACCAACTGGCGCATTCCGGGTGTTGCGGTTTGCATTGTTAAGGATAACAAAATAGTACTCATGAAAGGCTATGGCATCAAAGAGCTTGGCCTGCCCAATAATGTTGATATAAATACGCTGTTCATGATAGGCAGCAACACCAAAGCTTTCACGGCTACCGCCCTGGCCATGCTGCAGGCCAATGGCAAGCTTTCATTGGATGATAAGGTAACCAAATATATACCCGAGTTTAAACTTGATAATAAACCGGCCGGTGAGGAGGCAATAGTGCGCGATCTATTGTGCCACCGCCTGGGTTTACGAACCTTCCAGGGCGATTTTACTTTTTACAACACTAACCTTACCCGCGATGAGGTTATTAAAAAATTAGGACAAATTAAGGCGCCCTATGCCTTTCGTACCAAATGGGGATATACCAATGCGGCATTTTTAACCGCCGGGCAAATCATCCCGAAGGTAACCGGCAAACCCTGGGAAGTGTACCTCAAAGAAAATATTTTTGCCCCGCTGGGCATGAGCAACACCCTTGCCTTAACGGCAGATTTGCCCAAATCATTAAACCGCACGGTACCGCATTCGCTTACCGATGGCCGCCTTACTGCCATACCTTATTGCCAGATAGATGGGCTTGCACCCGCGGGGGGCATCAGTTCATCGGTAAATGATATGAGCAAATGGGTAATGGCTTTGCTAAATGACGGCAAAGTTGGCAACAGGCAAGTGATCCCATCGGCGGCGATACAAGCCACCAGGCAGCCGCAGGATATTGTTAGCAGTGTTCATCATTTAAATGGCGAAGATAACTTTGAGCTCTATGGCTTGGGTTGGTTCATCCAGGACTACTCGGGTCACCGCCTGGTGATGCATGATGGAGGCGTAAACGGTTACCTATCCTCGGTAACACTATCGCCAAAGGATAATTTGGGTATCATCATACTAACCAATACCGATCAGAACCTGTTTTTTGAGGCTTTGCGCTGGGAAATTCTTGATGCCTATTTTGGGCAGGGTTACCGTAATTATAGTGATGCTTACTTAAGAGACTTTAAAACCAGGGCGGCCGATGCCCAGGCAACAGACAAGAAGTTACGCGATTCGGTATTGTTAAATCTTCGCCCATCATTATCTGCAGGAGATTATACCGGCAAATACACCAACAGCCTTTATGGTACAATGACAGTTACGCAGGGCGAAAACAATGACCTGGAGATGCGTTTTGAACACCATCCAAAAATGTTCGCCAAACTGCAGCCATTAGGAGGCAACCGTTTTTACGTTACTTTTTCGGATGTTACTTTGGGTAAAGCTGTTTTCCCGTTTACTGTACAAAACGGCAAGGTAACAGGGGTAAGGGTTAAAGTAGCCGATTTTGTAGAGTATAACCCTTATGATTTTAAAAAGGAGTGAACTGGTGAGTAGTGAGTGGTGAACAGTGAGTGGTTAAAATGTGGGCTATTTGAAGCATAAACCAACTTAATCAACCATTCACCCAATTAATCAACGCTAAAACTTCAGATTTGCTTTTAGCCACAATTGTACATCCTCCTGGGTAATAACTTCTGGCGGCAATTTATCGTGAATGAGCTTTTCCATTTTATTGCCGGTATTGGCAAAACGGTAATCCCATAATATCATTAGTTTATTTATTAAATACACAATTTCGTTACCCTCATCCTTAGCAAAAGGAGTTGCATCCGGTTTACCGTTCACGCGTGGGTCATTTGTGGTATAGCTTGTCCACTTGTAATCGGAATAATGTAAGTTTCTTCTTGAAAAAAGGATCATGAGATTAAAGAATTTCTTTAAAGGTACGCATAATTAGCCCGGTATTCTGTTAAAGCCGTTTTTATGTGGATTGATAACGTCAATATGTGATTAACAAAAAGTTATGTGATGTGTTTATTATATTTGTGATGAGATGCAACTTTCAACAAAAGATATAAACCTGTCACGGAGTTGGATGAAGGACAAAAGATGAAGGACAAAGGATACACCTTCGTCTAATTGATCCGTCAGATAATCTAAACAAGCTTTTCGTGAAAACTTTCTTGGTTTGTCAGTATTAGGGTCGTCTGAAAGGACAAAACAAATAAATCCGAAATCAATAAGATATAATACATTTCCCCGATTAGTTGTATTTTCAGCCCTGTTAACCAGGATTACATGAAAAGATCATTTCTACTCGCCTTTGCTACCTTGTTTGCTACCGCAGTCAGCGCACAGCAGGATGCACCAAAAGCCATTTATTATTCCATATCGTTCCCCAACGCTGCCCACCACGAGGCCGAGGTAACCATAACCATTCCGCAAGCGCCGGATAAGATGCTGTTGCGCATGAGCCGTTCATCAGCCGGACGCTATGCCACACATGAGTTTGGTAAAAATATTTATAACGTAAAAGCCACCGATGTAGAGGGTAAAGCACTTGAACTTAAGCAGCTGGAAGGTGATCTGTACGAAATAGAAGAACACCCGGCAACCGTAAAAATAAGCTATACCCTGTTTGGCAACTGGACAGACGGAACCTACGCCAGTATTGATCCCAGCCACGCCCACCTCAATATGCCAGCCACTTTTATGTGGGTGGTAGGCCAGGAGAAAAGACGTGTAACTTTCCAGTTTAACGACCTGGAAAAATACGGATGGCATGTTGCCACCCAGCTTAAACACGAAGGCAGCAACGTTTACAGCGCGCCCAACCTGCAATACATGATGGATTGCCCTACCGAGCTATCAGATCATAAAGTCAGCAGCTGGGATGTGGTGAACACCGATAATAAAAAACTGAAGATAAACCTGACCGTCCACTCCGACGACAATCAGCAGGTGATTGATAACTTCGGTAAAATGGTGGCTAAGATGGTATTGGAAGAAAAAGCTGCTTTTGGCGAACTGCCTGCCTATGATTATGGCGAGTACACTTTCATCAGCGATATTTACCCAACCACATCGGGTGATGGTATGGAACACCGCAATTCTACCTGTATCACTATCCCCGCACCAAAGGTTGAAGGGTTGGAGAAAAGATTATTAGGTGTATACGCCCACGAATACTTCCACAGCTGGAATGTAAAGCGCATCCGCCCAAAATCATTGGAGCCATTTAATTTTGAGCATGCCAACATGAGCAGTGAGCTTTGGTTTGCCGAAGGGTTTACGCAATATTATGGCGAACTGCTGCTGGTACGCTCGGGTTTTGTTGATCTTGATGATTATACGGGTACTTTGGCTGGCTTAATCAACCAAATACTCAATACTCCTGCTGTCGCTAAATATCCGGCTACGCAAATGAGCCGCTACTCGGTATTTGCTGATGCAGGGGTATCTATCGACCCAAACAATAATGCCAACGATTTTACAAGCTATTATACCTACGGCGGCGCTATAGCTCTCGCCCTTGATTTACGCCTGCGCAGTGATTTTAATATGACGCTGGATGATTATATGCGCCAGGTTTGGCTAACCCGCGGTAAAGTTATGAAACCCTACACCGTGCCGGATTTGCAAACCGACCTTGCTAAGGTAACCAACAACCCTAAATTCGCGGCCGATTTTTTTAAGAAATATATTACGGGCATCGAAAAAAACAATTACGAAGAATTGCTGGCTAAAGCCGGTTTGGCATTGCGCAAGGCAGAGTCCGGTAAGGGATGGGCAGGTTCGTTGGCAACCACTGCCGGTCGTGGCCGATCGGGGCAGGCACGCGCCGCCAATGCCGAGGGTTTACCTATATTATCGAGCACCATAATCGGATCGCCGGTTTACAAGGCAGGGCTTGATGCAGGTGATGTTATTTTAAAAGTTAACGGTGTTGATATTAAAGATCAGAAAGGGTTTGACGATCAGCTAAGCGGGAAAAAACCGGGAGATAAGCTTACCGTAAATTATAAAAACCGCACCGGGAGCCATGAAGCAACCATTGTATTAGAAGAAAACCCTAATTTTGAAGTAGTACCTTTCGAAAAAGCAGGTAAACAACTATCAAAAGAGCAGGAAACCTTCCGTAACAATTGGTTACAATCAAAAGTCAAATAGCGATGAAAAAAACCTTATTAGCAGCAGCTTTATTAGCTGTATCAACCTGCGGCTTTGCGCAGGACGTAAATAAACTGATCGGCCAGGATGATGTTGCCCGCATCATTAAAACCTTATCCGCCGATGATATGCAGGGCAGGGCCACCTTTACTCCGGGCGTTGAAAAAGCAGCTAAATTTATTGAGGGCGAATATACCCAGGCCGGTTTAGTGCCATTAAAAGGCAACAGCGGTTTCAGGCAAAATTTTACCATGGTACGCACCACCCCTGTTAAGCTCACGGTGAGCATAAATGGCAAAAGCATAGTGGCCGACAGCGCGTTTGCCACAGGCGGCGAATCATTTAGCTGGGCAACCAGCCCGGATGTGCAGGTGGTACAGGTAACTGCAGATAAAAATTTCAGGCAGGAATATGGCGCTATCGCTCGCAGTGGTAAAAAAACGCTGGTGCTGGTTGATCCTAAGTTTAAAGATCTGTTTAAACGTGTGCGCGGGGTTAGCGGCAGGGGTAGCGTTACCTTCAAAGGTAAAAAAAACACTCCTATTGTATTTGTGCTGGGCAGGTTTGATGCCGTAACAGCGTTTGATGTAAGCTTCGAAGCCAAAAGTGAAGAGTTGCCTTTATTTAACGTTGCCGGCATGATTCCCGGTAAAACCAAGCCGGATGAATATGTAGTGTTCTCGGGCCATTATGATCACCTGGGCATCATAAAACCGATGGAAGGTGATAGCATTGCCAATGGCGCCGATGATGATGCCTCGGGCACAACGGCTGTACTATCATTAGCCAAATACTACAAAAAACTAAATAGCAATGCCCGTACGCTTATTTTTGTGGCCTTTACCGCCGAAGAGATCGGCGAATACGGCTCACAGTATTTTGCAACCCAGGTTGAACCTGATAAAGTGACGGCGATGTTTAACATCGAAATGATAGGCAAAGCCTCAAAATTTGGTACAAACTCGGCATTCATTACCGGCTTTGAACGGTCGGATTTCGGCAAGATCCTGCAAAAAAACCTGGAAGGAACTACCTTTAAGTTTTACCCTGATCCGTACCCCGAGCAAAACCTGTTTTATCGCAGCGACAATGCCTCACTGGCCGAAGTAGGTGTGCCGGCGCATACCATTTCAACAGATCAGATAGATATTGATAAGCTTTACCATACCGTAAAAGATGAGTTCAGTTCGTTGGATGTAAACAATATCACGTCAACCATAAGGGCAATTGCTTTAAGCTCGCGCAGCATAGTTGCAGGTACAGATA
>NZ_JBFUKF010000118.1:0-14454 GCF_056400985.1 Mucilaginibacter sp. P4_G9
ATCTGACGTAACATTAAAACCCAAACACTCGTTATGCATAGTTCGCGGTTGCCACGCTGCGCTCGCAATGACATGGGTTAGTTAGCTTCCCCAAATTATCATATTACTGAATTTTTCTCGATTTTTCTCGATTTTTATCGTACTTTTTTCCATTAACTTGTTTCGTACCTACACGCCAGGTTGTAGGATCCTAAACATTTGTCAGCACAGCAATAACGCACGCAGAGAATCCTGATACCTAATACTAACTACTTGCTACTATAAAAAAACTTTTTGTGTTAAGTTTCTATGAAATTAAATTACCAGGTAAACATTTAGCCAGGTATGTAGTTAAACTGTAACTCAATGTCTGTAAATTGTAAATAAAGCTAATTAGATGTTTAAACATCTAATTTTGTATTATCTTTGTATCAACAAAAAAAACAAATATCATGTCAACACAAACAGCAACAAAATGGGTTATCGACCCAATGCATTCAGAAGTACAATTTAAAGTAAAACATTTGGTTATATCAACCGTGAGCGGCTTTTTCAAAAGCTTTGCCGGTGAGTTAGTTACCGATGGTGATGATTTTGAAAATGCGGAGGTAGACTTCACATTGGATATCAACAGCATCGACACCAACCAAAGTCAACGTGATGAGCACTTAAAATCAGCAGAGTTTTTTGACGCTGAAAAATATCCACAGATTAGTTTTAAATCAACATCATTTACTAAAACAGATGATGATGAATATGCTTTAAAAGGCGATTTAACCATAAAAGACGTAACCAAACCAGTAAAACTTGATGTTGAGTTTGGTGGTTCGGCAGCCGACTTTTATGGCAACACCAAAGCTGGTTTCGAGATCAGCGGAAAAATTAACCGTAAAGATTTTGGCCTTACCTGGGACGGCGTTACCGAAGCCGGTTCGATAGTTGTAGGCGAAGATATAAAACTGTTAATCAACGTACAGTTTGCTAAACAAGCTTAATTGTTTTAATGCTGTTGCTGTATTTTAATAATTAAAATGCCGCTGTTGTTAAGTATACGTAACAGCACGGCATTATTAAAAACCGCAAACGCATTTGAAACGCTAATACCACAAAAGCCATCCAAACCGGGATGGCTTTTGTGGTAAAAAGGCTTTTTATCGATACTTAAAACCGATTGTCGACGAACCCATCTATAGTTTTAATCCCTCAAACACATCCTTTATTCAGCATAACTGTCGTTTTTTATAAAAACTTAACTTGCTGACTATCAATACAAATAGTGTTCCAGGCCCTATTTTGACAAAATATAAAGCGTTGATAATCAACGCGAATGCGTTCCACAGCGTTCGGGGCGTACCACCCGTTCCGATGGAACGCTTTAACGGCACTATTTATCTGCCGTGGTATCGCGCTCTACCAGGTCCATTCCGCATTTTGAGCAGGTGCCCGGTTTGTCAAAACTCAGGTCGGGATGCATGGTGCAGGTGTATTTGCTTTTCTTTTTAACATCAACCGTTTTAGTAGCCGTGCTGTTGCACGAAACAATGCTGCCCAACGTAAATGCAGTCAAAGCGAATATAATAAGGGATTTTTTCATGGTTATTTGTTTTTAATAAAGGATGCCAAACCGAACAAAGATACTACCAGCACGCCCAAAGCGGCCAGCATACTTACAATGTCGCGCATGTTTTTACCGGCCCAGGTCATGCCGAAGTATTTGTGCAGGAAGATGAACGAAAGCCCTTCGGCCCTGTCGATCCCCGTTACTTTGGTTGCCAGTTTGGATGTGGCGGTTTCGATGTACCAGTTATCGCCGTTAGGGTACCCAACCCGCTCTACAGGCAGGCGCTTGTTGATAAACCCATACTCGTTATCAAACTGCCTGATCTGATCTACCTTAACCCTGCCGCTAAAGGTTTTGGTGCCACCTGTATGGTAATAAGTACTCAGGAAGCGGGCGTAGTCCTCATCGGCATTGGTTTGCTCCTTCCCGGTGATGGTATTGAAATACGATACCTGCTTTTGGCTATCCGTAACCTGGTAATAAGTATTGCCATTAAAGCTCACCAAAGCCATCCGCTTAACCAGGCTGTCTGCAATTGGCAAGGTTAAGTTTGATACACCCAGTTGAGCGCGTTGAATTACCTGCCCGTAATCGGCCTTTGCAGGCCCGTTATTATGCAGCTTTACCGCCAGGTGGAATGCCCCGCTGATTACGAAGGTGAACATCACAAAAGATACGATGAGCCCTATCTGCCGGTGAAAACGGTGGATGAAACGTTTATCCTCTGTGCCGTTCGCTATGCGGTTTTGTTTGATGGCTTTAAACTTCTTCCACATCAACCCATAAACGGTTAAACCGCTGATAAGGGCTAACAGCATGATACCCATAATGATAAGCAACACTACATTGCGAAAGGTATCGCCGCCCATATCTGCCAGGAACTGCCAGGTATGAAACTCTTCAAACAACGCCAAAAACGCCTTGCGGGTATTGTTGTTGAAGGTACCCATGCGGCTTTGCCCCGTTTCGATATAAACATCCATGCCATCGGCCCTGTCGAACGATACCCTCCAAACCGGGAGCAGGTGGTTGATAGGCTGATACAATCCGTCGAAACTCTTTTGAGCGCTGATCTGTACGGCCGATGTACTATCCTGCGTAAAATACCGGCCCAGGTATTCGGCATAGGCGGTATCGCCATGAGGTAACAGCACACCATCCGTTGCCGAATAGTAATTGTAAACGCTATCTACCCCAAGCACCTGGTAAAAGGTGCCCTTCTCAAAACTAACCAGGCTGAAATTCCGAAGGGCCGCGAGATGGTTGCGGTCCATCACCTGCTGTATGCTCAGCACCGGATTCATTTCGCTCTGCACCAGCGGTTTAAATACTTCCTGCGCAATAGACGGCCTGAACCAGTTGGACATGAACGGGTGTGAGAGGCCGCTCAGCGTCCAGAAGATCACCGGGATGAGGGCGGTTAAACCCAGCACCCGGTGCCATTTATAGAAATTACCTTTTACTGCTGCTGAGGCCATTGATTAATATTTTGAAAATGAATAACTGATGCCCAAAGTGTAAATACGCGGCGCCGCGGCATTGTAGGTATCGCCGTACTGGTTACTGGTTACTGTGGTGGCATACAGCCTATTGGTTAAATTTAACACATTAAACCAGATACCTGCCCCCTTAAGCACACTGCTTTTAACATCGTAACCCAAACGCAGGTTGCAAATATTATAGCCGCTGTAGGTTTTGGTGTTGGCCGGGTTGGTATAATATTGGTTAATGTGCTGCCACTCCCCTGCTATCCTGAAACCCGGCAGGCACAACGGCTTGTAGGTAAGTTCTGAGTTAGCTATCCAGGCCGGGGCATTACTCATGCGGTTACCATCGTATTTGATAACCGTACTGATGCCTGTACTGTAGTTGGTGCTCACTTCGCTGTAATTTACATAGGTGTGCCTGGCATTGGTACCGCTAAACCTGAACGTAAGCTCCTTAACCGGCGCCAGTGTTAACGAATACTCGATACCCCGGTGACGGGTTGCACCCGCGTTTTGGTTTTGGGTGGTATTATCGGGCAGCAACTGGCTAATGATCTCGTTACGTCCCTCCAGGTCGAACAGGCTTGCCTCAAAATATAGCTTCTTATCAAATGCCGAGAACCATCCGCCCACCTCATAATTGTTAAACGTGGCTTGTTTTAAGGGGGTTAATTGCCTTGAGCTATACAGGTCGCCGGTTTCTGGTGGCTGGAAACCTACACTGTAATTGGCATAGAAACCCTTGTTGCTGCCCAGGTCATATGTTAAACCCAGTTTTGGAGCAACGATATTAAAGTTATTGGTTTCCTGTTGCTTATACTTGGTGCTTCCGGCAGGCAGGCCATTGGTAAAATCATAATGCACTCTGTCGTACCGCAAGCCGGCCACTATATGCAGGGCTTCGGCAGGTTTCATTTCATATTGGAGGTAGGCCGCTGTATTGAATAATTTGATTCGGTAATCATCAATATACTTACCGGTATTGGCAAAGCCGGTGTAGTAGTTATTCTGTACATCCTTATCAATATCCAGGTATTGGGCATAGTATGAACTCGGGCTATCATCTACATAAACCCCACCTATTAAACGGGAGTGCAGGAAATCAAAATTAACCCGGTGCTGGGCCAGCAAGCCATAGCTCCGGAAACGCTGATCGTTTACCTGCCCGTTACTACTCAGGTAGTTGCCAGCGTTGTCCCTAACATCTGATATAAAATAGCTTGGCAACTGTGCTGTTGAATTATGCCGGAAGAACAGGGTTACAAACGTACTGTTCCTGTCATCCCAATGATGGTCTAACCGGGTACTGGCCCTGAATGACTCTACTTTACGATAGGTAAACCGTTGATTGGCGCCATAGCTGCGGTTGTAAAAATGGGCGCTATCCAAACTGCCCGGTGTCTGGGTGTTGAGGTAATTATACGCCGCTGATGTAGATAAGCGGGTATTGGCATCAAAATCATAAGTGGTTTTTAAATTAGCCGAATATTTATCAAAGTCGGAATAATCCTGCCAGCTATCTTTCTGATGGGCGATGTACCCGCCAACATACATCCCGAATTTGCCCTGGCTAAAACCGCCGTCTGCATCAACCCGGCGGTAATTGTAGTTATTCCCTTGTATAGAAACGTTACCTGCATAGCCAGACGGCGGTCCCTGGGTAATAAAGTTAACCGCGCCGCCAATGGAGTTACTGCCATAAAGCGATGACGCCGGACCTTTAATCACCTCGATATCCTTAACACCCGACATATTGATCTCATACAGCGAGTTATGGTTAAAGATCCCTGTAGGGCGGATCGGCAAACCGTCCTCCATATACAAATAAAGCGCATTATAAGTGATGGGCTGACGGATGGCCATGGTATGCTGCTCGTTCCCCAGGTCAACCATATAAACACCAGCCACCTTGTTTAAAAGCTGGTACAGCGCTGTGGCTTTGGTATCCTTTATCTGGGTAGCGTTTATTTTGCTTATGGCAATAGGCGCATCCCGACGGGCCTGCCCCTCCCAGCTGGCGGTTACTACCACTGGTTGCAGATCGAGCGTTGAGGGCACCAAAGCTACAGCAACCTTATCACCAGTGATGCTAACTACCTGTGTACTGTAACCAACCATGGTCACTTTTATTTGAGTGGTGCCCTGGGCGGTAATCGTATACCGGCCTTTAGCGTTTGTTGTACCCAATTTTTCACCATTGGTTTTGGCTATACAGGCGCCCGGCAGGGCCTCGTGGGTAATGGCATCGGTTACCATAACCTGTATACTGGTTTGGCTGTACGCCAGCGTAGATAAGAATATAAATAGTATAGATAGAATGAAATATTTCTTCATGTAAAACGTGTGTGGAGTTGCCTCCATAGGTGTTCGGAAGATTATAAAGAGATCGGCCCCGTGCGATTCCCTCCCAACAGGAGGGTGCAGGGAGGGGTTTCTACATCAGACTTTTACGCTTGAATAGCAGCGGTCCCATCGCTCGCAAAACCCCTTCCTCCTCCTTCCCCAAGGAAGGAATCGCACATCCCCTGCTTTTTATAATCTTCCGAACACCTATGGAGTTGCCTCCGGTGGATAAATAGGAATATTGTACCGGATGATTGAGGTGACGGTTTCTACACCGCACCATTGCGAATGAGGCAACTGCAAGCATGCAAAGCGACAGTGCACAATTCAATACATCAATCAAAAAGATCCGGGAAATAAAATGGAATTATCCTAACTGCGGAGGCTGGAAGATGGCCATAGCCGGGGTTGGTGGCAGGCTGTCATCATAAAGAGTTTCAATTACTTGCAACAGGCTGCAGTGAAATTTAATATCAGTTGAACTGATAATATAAACCTCCTGAAACAGGCTCTTTTGCGATTGCCTTTCATCGCTGGCCTGCTTATCCTCAGCCTGTTTTATCTTTTTCATGAAGTAGCATTTACCATCGCAATGCATCCAGGGCCTGGCCCGGTTTTCGCAAAGTTTGGTGGCAATGTAGTTCCTGTTCAGCTCAAAACCCGCGTAGACAAAAAAACGCGAGAAGTTGACTGCTACCAGCGAAAAGATCAATAAATAGGCTGTTACACGTTGCAGCATAATAGCGCAAAGGTAAACCGTATGCGGTTAAGAAACAACCAGGGTTGTTCAGTTTTTTGTAGGGACCTCCCCAAAGGGACAAACACCCGAACATTTGCCCGGGCTGGCGGATGTATGTTTTATCGCTCTCCACAGTAATGAGCATTCAATATTAGGTGTATAATAATCGAGATTTATCTACAAATAATCATTAATTTCTGTTCTTTTTTAAGAAAAAAATACAATTTATCTATAAAAATGAACAATACAAGGTAAGGGCTTTCTGGCGGGCCACTGTAAGTGCAACATAACGGCTGTTTCCAGCTTGTTGGTCAAAAGCTGTCAAATGTGAAAACCAAGTTCGAGCCTTGCATTTGGGATACGAAACAAGCGTGACCCGCCGGTTTGGTATTTTCCGAAACCTATGTCGGTAACGCTGATCAAAGGTTGAACAGGGTAGCTGCTTAATTAGTCGCTGACTATACACGTCCCGACGATCTTTTTGAAGTTAGTCCTTCCAAAATTCTCCGTACGTTTAAACTGAATTTAAAAAATGATGGTTACCGAACCACTATAAGTTTCTGAGTTATTTTTAGCTTTTATAAGATAATAGTAAACTGCCGCAGGTAGTTTCTTACTGTTGAAAGTTCCATCCCAGGCTTTGGCATATCCCCGGCTTTGGTATATCAACTGCCCATACCGGTTAAAAATTTTCACTATCGCTGTAGGGTCATATTCCAAACCTGCAAGCTCCCATTTATCGTGAATGCCATCACCGTTGGGAGTAAAGGCATTAGGAATGATCATCTCCGGGCATTCATCCGTAACTTTTATATCTTGTGAGGCCTGGCAGCCATTTGCATCGGTTACAGTAAGTTTAACAGTTTGCGGATGATCAACGGTGTAAATATTGGCCCCCTGTACACCATTCCAAATATAGCTTACCATGCCGGCAGGAGCGGTAAGCGTGGCCATTTTTTTTGCCGACACACAAACAGCGGTATTGGGTAGCTGCAGTACTGGATTTGGTAAAAACTGAACATTGGTATTCGCATCTGTTGTACATCCCGCCCCGTTAGTTATAGTTGCTATATAAACTCCCGGAGTGTTTATAGTAATATTATCGCTGCTTTCACCGGTACTCCAATGCACGGCGCCGGTATCATAGCTTACTTTTAAATCCACAGACTGCCCATTGCACAAGTTGGTTTTAATAATTTGCTGTATACTCACAGTTGGCAGGGGCTTAAAGTCTATATTTTGCACAACGCTGGTTTGGCTGCAAACAGAGCCATCGTTGTTTGCCGTTTGCGCCGTTATCTGTACCGTATAATCGCCATTTAAACCGGTATTTACCGACGTTTGATTTATCAATTCAAACAATTGAATATTATCTTTAAACCAATTAATAACGTACGATGGATCGGCCGGGACAGCTATGCTAAGGGTGGCGTTGTCACCTATACAATAGGATGACTTGTCGGTTTTTATTACCGGGGTGGGGATTGATAGCAGGTCGACATTTACGTCTTTAGATGGCATCCATGTCCCCTTGCAGGAGCTTACCTCTACACTGTATTTGCCACTTTGGATGATATTTTGTGTTTGGGTGGTGTTACCATTTAATACGCCATTGGTATACCAGCGATACTTGTAAGCATTGCTGCCCAAAACCGTTAAAACCACGGGTGTACCTACGCAGTATTGCAGCTTATCCGGGTAGTTAAAAGTAAACACAGGCGCCGGTGTAAAGATAAGCGGCAAAACATTTGACACACTGGTGCAATTTGCTGTGTTGCTTTTCAGGGTTACCGAATAGTTGCCATTGGCAGTTGCCTGTATGCTTGTTTTATCTTTTTCAGAACTTAAAATTAAACCGTCCAGGTACCAGTTAACGGAATAGGAAGGGTTTAATGGTACATCCACCGTTAGCAGCGCGTTATCCCCGGCGCAGTGATCGGGCTGGTCGGCAGTAATCGTGGGCTGCGGTAAATTAACCAGGTCTACCTCAATGTCTTTTGAGGGCACCCAACTATCTGTGCAGGCGCTCACTTCAACTTTATACTTACCGCTTTGTGTTACGGTATACGTATTGGTGGTACCACCATTTAAACTGCCGTTGGTATACCAACGATAATGATAGCTTGCCTGGTTGTCGGTTGATAAAATGGTTGACGGCCTATCGCAATATTGAAGCGTATCGGGATAATTAAAGCTAAATATCGGTGCCGATGTAACTTTAACCGTAAAATGATTGGTTTCTACATGGACATTTTCGCAGGAGGCGTATATCACTGCGTAATAATTCCCAGGTGCCGTTACTGCCAGTTTCCGGTCTGTTTTACCGGGTAAGTCAATACCATCTTTCACCCACTGAATGGTGTTATTATCGCCCACGTTTGAGTTTAAATAAAAACGGGCATCATCTCCCTGGCAAAGCTGTACTATTGAAGAAGTATCCGGGAAAGCCACATTTTCGCAAAACACACCTTGCAAACGCGCTTTTGGATCAAGGTATTTACCATAGTCGGCTTTAATTAAATACAAACCGTTATCGGTTGCTACCCATACGCCGTTTTCGCAGCCCTGGGGCGCATCCATATAATCGCCCGCCGTGCCGTTTACGCAAATATCATTAACGGGTACGTTACCCAACAAGTCATAATGAAACATTTTGTAAGTATGTAAATAACCCTTAAAATTTCCATAGATAGAGCTACTGAAATAAAGACCAACATCCGTACCAACCAGTAAATTTTCTTTGATTAAAATGGATCCTCCGTTGCTATAAGGACTACCAAGCGATGCAAGACCAAAAATATTGGTAATCTTGTTAACCTTTATACCTGTTAGCTTATGGTTAAAGGGAATGCCATTATTGTCCCTGAAAGCCGATTCTTCAAACAGGCCCTTCTCATTTCCCCAAAATACGCTTGTTTCATAAAAACTACCTTGTGCCGGACTGGACAAGTATGGCTGTGTGCCCAAAACGGTGTTCACATTGTCTCCGCTTTCGCTATTGGGCGAAAGCGTAAAAATTTCGGCACCGGATAATCCGTAGTTAGAAACCGGAATGTCGGTAGGAAACGAATAGTTGTAGCTGTTTTCGGTAGCGGTAAAGTTGCGGTAACCCGCTTCATATATTTTAATATTGGTTTCCTTATAATAAATATTGTAACTAAGCTGCCCGGTTGCAACATCGTACTCGCCGCGCCCTTTGGTTGTGCCAATTTGTAGTGTTCCATAATGCATATAGCCGGCGAAATTGCTGATACCGATAGAAGTTACGTTATCTGCAAGCCCATCGGCTGCGCCAATAACTTTGGTTACACCACCTTTATATTCAACCACATTGGCAGAGTTAGATGCAAGGTATACGGTATCCTTGTTTTTGCCGGCAATATCTATAAACTGAAGGTTGTTGTACTGCGTAAATTTGGGGGTATAATCWTCAACCGCCATGGTAATGCTGTTGATCCGGAAAACCTGGTTGTTTTTTGCAAGCACCCACAAAAAAGGGTCTTTAAAGTCCCGTTTAACTTTAAGTATTGCCTTACCGGCTAAAAACTGTCCGCCGGAATGAAATTCGACATCCTGAAGTTGGGCGTAAGCTGTTTTTCCAATTAAAAAACAAAGTATAGCTAACAGTAAGCGATAAGGCTGCATATATTGTCGCAATTTTACGCATTCCCGCCGATAAATAAAAGGCTTATGGGTTGTGATAACAGCTGTCGTCAAAGATTTTGGCAAATGGACTGCTGTACCAATGAAAGATTCGGAATTAAGGCTGGTTCTGCGTTCCGGGTGCTACCTCCCCCAGCTCCCGCAAGCAATTTGCGCAGTCGCCCCAGTCTTGTATGCCCGCATGCACATCCTGTATTTTTGTAAAACACAAAGCTTACGCCTTACCCAACAGCCTGCGTGAGTGATGGCAGTGAATACAAGCCAGGCGCCTAATGCCTTGTGCGCGTATGAACGTACAGCACGGCCCGCTTCTATCAGCGGGAACGCCATAGAAAGAGGCTAAAAGCAGAAGGCATAAAGCTTAAGGCTAACTTCAAGATTTTATTATTGCCCTTTCATAGACATAACGCTTATCACTTCATCACCGACAATACCTGCGAAACGTTCAAATAGGGCGCAATTAGTTTCTCCATCAGGTTGCTAAAGAAAATCATCGTTTTTTTTAAAGCGTTAAGCACCTCATCGGTATTTAAAACTGTTGCAAATTCGTTGTTTATTTGTGCCAGGGCGGTTAAATGGATGGTTTCGGCATCATAATGTTCGCCTTTTATTCCTGTTTTTGAAAAGGCGGCAGTGGCATCTGCCACTACAAAGGTATTGTAGCCAAAATTGCCGGCCATCCGGGCGGTGGTAGATACGCAATGTTCGGTTGTAAGGCCCACTATAACTACGGTATCAATACCTGCAGCATCCAGCTGTTGTTGCAAATTGGTGCCGATGAAGGAACTGTTTACCGATTTTTTAATCACCGTCTCGCCAGGTAAAGGCTTTACAATCTCTTTGTGTGCGTTGCCGGGATTGCCTTCTGCCAATAGCGAGTCTGGATTAACCGAGCAATGCTGGATATGAAACAGCGGCAGCTTATTTGCCCGCCAGTAATCAAGCAATTTACGGGCATTAACTTCGGCATCGGGGTTATTGCGTTGGCCGCCCCAGTAAGCGATGTTATCAAAACCCTGCTGTATATCAATCAATATCAAAGCCGGGTTGGTGTTTTGTAATGTTTCCATACCCCAAAATTGCAACTTTGCAAAGGCCGGAATTTTGCTGTGAGGCTTTATTTGTTTGTTTTTATAACACCGGTGTTAAGTCAACAGTATTAAGTCGTAAGTCTGAAGTTAATTTTTTCTTTTTTGACTTAGCGCTTAAGACTTTGGGCTAAAATCTATCCGTCAAATTTATGGATGATACGACACCAGTTCGTTCCGCGTACTTTTAGGCGAAGCGCCAAATTTTTGCTTGTAAACTTTTGAAAAATGCGAAATGTTTTCGAACCCGCTGCTATAAGCTACCAGCGATACCGGGTCATTCGAGTGCTTTAATTGGTACTCGGCATACTCCAGCCTGCGGTTGAATTGCCATTTTACGGGCGTGGTATTAAAACGATCGGTAAACTCTTTTTTAAATGCACTTACACTTCTGCCGGTGAGTTTGGCCATATCGGCTATGGAGAGTTGCCTGTTAAAGTTAGTTTCCATAAAATAAGCAAGGTCTACCTTTTTATGGCTAACCAGGTCTTTCAAAAACGAAGCAAAGGTTTTAGACTGATCGCCCGACAAGATTTGCAACAGCACCTGGTGGGCCGCAAACTTAACAATGCACCTGGAGTAATTTTGCGGCTGTAAAATATGCTGCATAACCTGGGTTACGTTGGCTTTTATAAATTCAGAAGTTTTAAAGGTAAAAGGCGGTAAATCGGCACTCAACTTTTCCTGCTTAAACTCCGGTACGTGGCTTTCTAAAAAGTAATCAACAAACTCATTTTCCATAAAAATAAGCAGGCTGGTATAATCATCGGATGGAAACAACTGGTAATTACCCCGCCGCCTAAACTGTATATCGCCGGCTGCCAGGTGCTGCACGTAGCTGCCATACCTAACATCAATGGTGCCTGTTAAAATTACTTCCAGGCAATGCGCGGTTTGCAGGGTGTCGTCGCACCTGAAGGGCCGCTTTTTATCAATGATAATTCCATACATATCAGACAATCGTAACCTGATATGCGAATGATGATCAAGCAGGTCTTTAGGGATTTGTATCATCGTTGTACATTAATTTCTACTAAGCTACATTTTGGAACCTATCTTTTTTACTTTTTTGATTAATTGTAACAAATGAATGATAAAAATAACAGGCACCTGTTGTTGCAAGTGTAATGTCATTAAGTGCAAGTATGATTTAAATATCGAAACACTGAATGTCGAAGCAACCTAAAACACAACCGCGACCACAGAACGAAGAAATAACCTGGTGTTGCATATGGTTAATAAATTTAATGCTATTTTGGTGCCATTAAACACCCTGTTAATAAACCACAACACCTACCTGCTATGAAAACAACACGCTACTTTTTAATATTTTCCTGCTTCCTGGTACTTGGCTGTACCGGGCCAAAAAAACTGGCCGACGCCGGTAACGACGACAAAGGCTGGAAGAGGCTATTTAACGGGACCGACATTAAGGATTGGTTTGTAAAGATCAATCATCACCTGGTTGGCGAAAACTATGGCAATACGTTTAGGGTAGAAGATGGTATAATCAAGATCAGGTATGATCAATACGGCGAGTTCGACAATCAGTTTGGCCACCTGTATTACAAAACGCCGTTCTCACACTATCGCCTGCGGTTTGAATACCGTTTTGTTGGTAAACAGCAAAAAGGTGCGCCAGATTACACCCTGCTTAACAGCGGCGTGATGTTTCATTCGCAGGACCCCAGGACAATGCTAAAAAACCAGGACTGGCCAATATCGATAGAAATGCAGTTATTGGGCGGACTTGGCGATGGAAAATCAAGACCAACAGGCAATATGTGCTCACCCGGCACCGATGTTGTTTATAAAGGAAGTGTTTCGCCCGATCATTGCATCAATTCTACTTCAAAAACCTACGATGGCGACCAGTGGGTAAAGGGTGAACTAATAGTTGAGGGCAACAAATTAATTACGCATATCATCAACGGCGATACAGTGCTGCAATATTCCAGGCCCACCATTGGCGGCGGCGTGGCAAATGGCTACGATCCCAAATACAAACAGGACGGAAAATTATTAAGCAGCGGCTTTATTGCCTTGCAAAGTGAGGGCCAGCCTGTTGATTTCAGGAATATAGAGATTAAACAGATGCCAGGTTCAGATCGTTAAAAAGGCCGCTTCTATCAGCGGGGAAAGAGGCTGAAAGCAGAAGGCATAAGGCTTAAAGCTAATAGGGTGTTTTACACGAGGCATTGCCCCGTGCAAAACACCCTAAAAAAATATCGTATTTTTACGCTTTTTTCCTTTGGGGCTTATACATAAATTTAAACAATTTAAACCTTAACTACAGTAAGTTATGAGCCCAGCCAAACCCTGGCAGCCCAGGTTAAAGATTACAGCGAAAAATAACAAGCCCGCAAAGCAGCAGCAAAAGCAGACCAGGAAAATATGCTCCTGGTCTGCTTTTTTATTTTAGGTTATGGCCGAAAAAATTATTTTTTCAGCAATTTTAAATCTTTTAAAATCAGTTTGTTATGCATAACTTTATATACACTTTTCAACTCATTATTTTAACTCGCTAAAGCTGAAGAGTTTTTTTTATCAGGATTAAGCCTAAAGTAAATTTTTGATTAAGAAAGGGTTTTATACCCCGATATATTATCACATTAAATTTTTACGGTCATGAAAAAAAACAATCAATCACAGTTAAGTGAGCGCCGCACTTTTTTAAAGCAATTTGCAACCGGCGCTGCAGTGTTAGGGGCAGGTATGCTCTCTGCACCCTTGCAATTATCGGCCACAGATATTTCTTCCCCGGATGTTTCGGATGCCGATGCATGGTTTAACAAGATAAAAGGGAAACATAGAATGGCATTTGATGTAACCCAACCGCATGAAATATTTCCTTTTGCATGGCCAAAGGTGTTCCTGCTTACAAACGGGGCAACGGGTACACCCGAACAGGATTGCAGTGTAGTGGTGATATTGCGTCACAATGCAATCCCCTATGCCCTGGGAAACCAGCTTTGGGAAAAATATAAATTTGGCGAGATGTTTAAGATTAATGACGAGGCAACCAAGGCAGCCGCCACCCAAAACCCATTCTGGCAACCAAAACCCGGAACCTTTAAAGCACCCGGATTAGGCGAAATAAAAATTGGAATAAACGAATTGCAGGCCAGCGGCGTAATGTTTTGTGCCTGTGATGCGGCCCTTACGGTATTTAGCGCCGTTGCTGCAGATAATACCAAGCAGGACCCCGCCACTGTTAAGAAGGAATGGCTGGCAGGTTTATTACCAGGGATACAACCCGTACCATCAGGCGTTTGGGCGGTGGGGCGCGCCCAGGAACATGGGTGTTCTTATTGCTTCGCCAGTTAAGCTGCTGCCGAAAAATTAATAAAGCCGGAAGCTGTAAAGAAAATAATAGTTTATTCTTTTTCCAACCTCCGGCTTGCCGAGCCTTCCTGTAGTTTTAAATGAGATGCACCATGCCTCGTAATTTGAATATCGTAACCGGTGCAATTGCCGTAACGGTAGTAATAATGTTCATTGCTACATGTACATCAAACAATAAAAATGATGTGGTAAAAAATGATACGTCTTCTGCAGGTACTACTGTGCCGGCCAACCTGCAATGGGTTATTC
>NZ_JBFUKF010000119.1:0-14384 GCF_056400985.1 Mucilaginibacter sp. P4_G9
ATAAGTTAAAATAATTGCCTTTTGCCAATCACCTTTGATAAATCAAGGGAATAATTCTAGTTGGGCCTTGGGCAATTTAAAAAGGCAGGGAACTAATACGACGAATGGTTCTACTAAACCAGAAATGACAAAAGTTCACCCTGCCTTTTTTATAACTTATCCACAAACTTTTTAGTTTTTAACACCCCCCTGCACCCCCCATTATCAACAATAACAATTCTTATTAATTTGCTATTCTAAGACCAAAGGCARTGACATGGCCATTTTTTCAAGGATTATCCTGGTGGTTACTCGCAATGACGATCAGGAGGCGGTTGTTGATTAACAACACATAATATTCTATAAAATGATATTGGTCTTTTTTTTTAACCGCCTGTATTCCGCTTCCGGCGCAACTTTGCCCGCTTCGGTTATCTTTCTCTGTTAAGGTAACCAACGGCACCGCATCTTTGAATCAAATAACACGATCAGCCCCGGGCTGCAAACAAAAAAATCACTGATAAAAAAAGAAATTTATGAAAAAGTTAATCTTAGCTGTACTTATTCTTACATCCGCGAAGGCCTTTAGTCAAACAACTCCAACTCAAACAACACCGGTTCCCGAAGAGAAAGGATTCCTTAAAAAGGTCGGGAGCCGTCTTGAATTTGGAATCAAAGCAGGTGGTAACTACAGTAATTTTACCAATGCCAATTTTTCAACGGATCCACTACCTGGCTTTAACGCCGGCCTTACCGTAGCCTACAAATTTACCGACAATTTTATGGTGCAGGAAGAATTCCTTTATTCATTGCAAGGTGCTAAAGTAAAAGCCGGCATCCTGGGTACCCAGGATATCAAACTTTCTTATGCCTCTGTTCCAATCCTGTTCAAATACCGCGCTAATTCTGGCTTTTATGTTGCAGCTGGTCCGCAGGCAGGTTTTAAAGTAAAGGAAGACATTGGAGGCTTAACTGACACCAAATTTGCCAAAAAAGTTGATTTTGGCGCTGTCGGCAATCTTGGCTACCAATCTAAAATGGGTTTAGGAATAGACGCAAGATACTATTACGGCATACAAAAAGTGTCTGAAACRCCATCTGCTGTCCTGGGCGATTTTAAGAATAATAGCATACAAGCAAGTATATTTTACGTTTTTTAAATCAATAATTAAGGCCATTTACCCCCTCATGACTATGATCCCGGTTGCAAATTGCGCCGGGATTTTTTGTAAGTATTGTTTTAAGAAATTTATTTGACTGAGTTGCTATTTATTTTTTAACAGACGCTTACTTTACCGGCTATTATTTTTAATAGCCCACTGTTTTAAAACAGTGATGGCATCATACAAAACGCCGGCCTCACCCCTAAAATCACCCGATCCTTTTGGAGCACCGGTTTGCACATTATACCATTCAAAAAAACCTTTGTTAGCCAGTGCCCTGTCAATCATTGGCAACAATTCTGTGTAAGCATCATCAACATAGCCGTAATCAATCAAAGCACCTATCATACGACCGCCAAACCAAGTCCAGTCGCCCCCATTTTGGTAATTATATGGCTGCATATTGGGGTACTGTTTGGCCGGGTATGATGGGTAAACCGTAATGCCAATTGTGGCATGCTTTTCTTTAGCAGCACAAGCAACCATTTGCCTGTTTATTTCTTTAACCTCGGCAGGTGTATTAAAGCCGGCTAAAATGGCACATACAGAACCACCTGTGTACAATAGCTCTTTTTCGTTAAAATCAGGCGAAAAAGGGCTGCCATTTAGGTAGATGTGTGGTATATACTTTTGAGCTGMAGTATCCCACAGGTATTTACGTACGTTTTTGGTGATACCTGACGCAACCAAGGCCCAATCCTTTTGTGTTTTGTAATTTTTAGGTTTCATGGCCAGGAAATCGTGAATAGCCTTTACATACATGGCATTATCATAAATATCAATTGCCCATTTGGTTTTATCGTTAATGGCGACACCCCAACCTGTTTCTGTTTGCACGTCTCCCCAGTCTATCGTGGTGGCACCCGTTACAAGACCATATTTAACCGACCACCTGTCCTTTTGTATATAACTAAAGGCATCTTCCATACGCTGAAGCACTGTTTTACCACCAATAACTTCGTTAAGAATGGACGTGTCGCCCGTTACATCAATATATTTTTTTACCGCCTGAACCAAAGACGATTCCTGGTCGGTTTCAACAGTATTTTTATGAGCCGCCCATCCGCGCAGCAACGGCGAATACCGGTATTTGTAATCTACATGTGCTTTCGCGCTATCCACTACGCCATCAACTATATTGCCGTCCCCACCCTGCATTTTAAAAAACATCAGGAGATTGGTTTTCACTTCTTCTTTAGGATGCACTGTAAGTGACCCTTTAATAAAGGTATTAAAATCACGGATCCATACTTCATTATAGGATGTGCCTGCAGAAAAACCCGAAAGTAATTTTAAAGCCCTTGCCTGGATGGTATCCAATCTGTTGTCAGAAAGGATAGCTTTCGCTAATTCTGATTTGCGGGATACTTGCGCGTTAACATTTGAATTGATAAAAAAAGATAAAGAAATAAAAACGGGCAAAAGTAGTTTCATGCAGGAATGGATTTAAGGCATCAATAAGGATTTGCCGGGAACTAACACTTTGTTTATATGTACAAACATAAAATATATTCCAAATTCCTACGACATATTTTACCAAAAATCACCCTAACTTTAAGTTAGCATGCATTGCAAAGAACAAGCTCAATAATTATTTGATAATTATCGATATATATAGATATAACCATTATTATGTTCGTCCATTAATCATTTAATTTGCAATACATATTGCTAGTAAAATTTAAAGAAATACCGAGATATGAAACTTGCCATTGACCATAAAAGCGCCGTCCCACTTCATATACAGGCCGAAAATTTATTAAGGGAACTTATCAAAGACCCCGAATACAAGTCTGGAAAACTATTACCAAACGAAGTGGATCTGGCAAAAATACTGGCTATTTCAAGGACCACCCTTCGCCAGGCCATTAATAAATTGGTTTATGAAGAGTTGCTGATCAGGAAAAAAAGATTGGGAACAAAGGTGGCTCCTCCAAAAATGAGCTCAAAATCAATGAATTGGCTAAGTTTCACACAGGAAATGCAGGCGCGCGGCATTCCGGTTAAAAATTATGAGCTGCACGTTAGCTGGGTATATCCGGATGAGTTTATCGCCAATTTTTTTGATATAAAAACAGAGAAGAAGATCATGAAACTTGAGCGGCTCAGGGGCAATGCCGAAGAAGCATTTGTTTATTTTGTGTCTTATTTTCATCCAAGGATAGGCCTGACCGGCGACGAGGACTTTAAAATGCCATTATACGAAATGCTTGAGCGTGACCACTCCATAGTAGCCAACTTGTCAAAAGAAGAGATTAGCGCAAAAGCAGCTGACAAACTTATTGCCGGCAAGCTGGAGATTGACCCAGGTAGCCCGGTACTTTTCAGAAAACGTTTTGTTTTTGACCAGGGAGACCGGCCAATGGAATATAACCTGGGCTATTATAAAGCCGAAAGCTTTATTTATACAGTTGAAAGCAGGCGCAACAGTTGATTATATCTGTAAAATCTCATGTGAATTTTGGACCGGGCATTTATATAACGACGTCTATTAGATCAATAGGATTTTTTTTATCTTGAAGTGGCCATGTATTGTTGAAAAGCAATCGGAGTATAAATACCTAAAAGCCAGACCCTTTCGTAGCTTTTATTTTTTATTACCGTTTCAGGAGCTTGCTCTCCCCTTCTATCTCCACATTGGCTTGCTCAACCATGGCTTTATATTCATAGTTTTCTTTCAAGGGTAAAGTTTGCTCAAAAGAACCATCAGGTTTAATAGCTACCCAGGTGCCAGCCGTCCATTTGCCGGCATAAAGCGTTTCAACTTGCCCCTTGTATGGCCGATAATCAAAGCGGGCTTTCTTAATAGATAGGTCTTTGTAGTAGTTTAATACCCTGCCCTTTAAAACAACACCACCTTTAACCAAAGTAGTACTCCCCGTTTCAACTAAAACCGCTTCTTTAAATGCCGGGGCAACATTATCCAACTTAATAACTACCGGATTGGGCCAGCGATGATCATCATAAATACGCTGGGCTTTCACTACCGATACTTCCAAACCCTTTGTTGTTTGCCGGTATCGGCAACTAACATCATCGTTTTTATACTCAATTACCTGGCTGTTTTGTCCTAAAACACTTATTTGGGTATTGGCCGTGCTGATAGCAGAACGGATCAGGAATGTCTTGCGGGTACCCTCCTTCCAATCCTGCGCATCAGTAACGATGGCATAAAGCGTATGCCCGTTTTTTGATGTAAACCAGGTATCTCCCTCCTTACTCACCACCCAGCTGCGTACGTCATCAATGCACTCATGATTTACAAAATACCATGCCGACATTTCGCGCAGGCGCTCTTCCTGCTCTATCGGCAATTCACCATTGGGTTTGGGGCCAACATTCAGTAATAACGAGCCGCCTTTAGCTCGTGCCTCAATCAATAAACCTATCAACTGACTGCCCGATTTATAGCGTTCATTGGTTGGCTGATAACCCCAAGCAGTACCCATAGTGATGCAGGATAACCAGGGCTCATTGATCATAGCGCCGGGCATAATCTGCTCAGGCGTTTTGATAGCTCCACGGGTGATCAGCAGGTCGGGCTGTAATTTCCAGCAGGTTTGTTTTACTATTTCTTTAGGGTCGCCATCAATAAAAAGCACATCTATCTTACCATATTTGGTCATTAGCTCCTCGCATTGCAGCCGGGTATAGTCATCATATGCCTTTCGGGTGGCCGCATCCATTTTCACATCGGTTCTGCTAATAGGGATCTGATGATCCCGCAGGAAATTAAAATCCTCCGGTGAAAAATAAAAGCCAACCTGCAACCCTGCTTCGCGTGTAGCATCTACAAACTCTTTTAACAGGTCTTTTTTATAAGGGGTATGAGTGATATTAAAATCAGTTGTTTTGGTATCCCACATACAAAAACCAGAATGGTGTTTGGTGGTAAACACAATGTATTTCATGCCGGCCAGTTTTGCTAAAACAGCTATCTGGTGCGGATCGAACTTTGAAGGATTAAAAGTTTTGGGAAGATCATTAAAATACCTGTTCACATAATCGTTCCTTGCTCCTACCAGCGAATGGCTGATAACCACACCTAACTGCCCATCCATACTAAAATGGATAAACAAACCCAGACCCGTATTTTTAAGCCAAAGTTCGCGTTCGGGTTTATTCAGGTTATAGTTACTGGCATTGTCATCTTTCACCAGGTCGTTTTGTGCCGAAGCGATTTGGATAAATAATATCAACAGCAGGAAAAAACAGTATGTTTTATACATCTTTAAAAATAATCAAAAAAATCAGGAAGGGTATACAACCCTCCCTGAAACCAACTGAAACCAACTTATTAATCAAATCACAAAATAAGCTTTATTGTTTATCCCACCAGATCCTGGTAAGGAAGTCATCCGCACCCTGCCGGGCTATAGCAGCTGCGTAAGATGCCGCGTTGAGATTTTGTTCCGATATCGGGTACAGCACCCTCCTGAATATTTTACCACCGGTTGCATTACCAACATAGTTATTAGGCACCAGCGCGGGATAACCTGTACGCCTGTAACTGGCAAATACTTCCTGCGCATCGGGGAATACGCCAAGCCAAAACTCTGTATAGATCTGTGCCATTTTTTGATCAAGCGTACCGGCCGAATTAAATTTGTGGTAGCTGATGTATGTATTGATCTGTGTATCAGTTATAGTACCTGCGCTACCGCCAATTATTGCCCATTGACGCATAGAAGCAGCTATACCGCTTTCATATAATGATGAAGCTGTAGCGCCACTATACCACCCTCTTGAGGCTGCCTCGGCTAACAGGAAATAGTTTTCAGTTGCTGTAAATACCAGGCGTGGAGAGTTTAACAATAATATGGTTTTAGGATTAGGCTCCGAGTAGGTTACAAAATCGGCAGGTTTTGTGTTTAGTGATGCCGGCATCCCTTTTTGTTTAGCAGCGGTTGTATCAGCTACACCCCCATTGTACACAATAGATACAACCCCCAAACGCGGATCTTTATTGGTTTTAAGATAATTGATAAACACATCCTGGTACTTACCCCCTTCGGTATTTGTAGTGCCATTTTGTGCTATATAATCATTATTCCAGAGGTCGTTTGCCAGTGGGTTTTTATTAATATCCTGGCCCGATCCTACATAAGGTATCAGAGCAATATCGGCATCATTTAAAATAACACCACCTGCAATGGCCTTTGTAGCCCAGCTTTGCGCAGATGCAATATCTACCTTAGTCATGCGCATAGCACATCTTAACATTAGGGAGTAAGCAAATTTTTTCCATTTATTGGTATTACCACTGTAAATTAAGTCTGCAACGCCAAATGTAGCCTTGCTTGCATCAAGACTTGCAGCCGCCTGGTCAAGCTCTTTAAGCATATCTGCATAAATATCCTTTTGGGCATCATAAGCCGGTTTATATAAGGCTCCATTATATCCTTGTGCAGCCTCTGAATACGGAATATCGCCATACAGATCGGTAAGCCTGCTAAAGCAGTACACCTTCCAGATACGGGCCTCGGCAACAAGATTAACCTGCGATGCATCAGTTCCCGCAGCCTTAATTACTTCAATCAGTTCATTGATCTCGTTGGGGTAAGCACCGCTGAATGCGGCTGCCGATTGCTGGCTTTGGCTCAATACATACTTTGACCCAAAACCGGCCACATCGTTAAAGCTGGTGGTATATTGCATAGTACCCAATAACAGATCGAGCATGCGGGCGGTGCCATCATATTCAGCCTTAGTAAACATGTACTGCGGAACTGCTTTTGGTGAAGCGTTAGGGTTAATGTTGAGTGTATCGAAATTTTTAGTACATGATTGTATGATAATAATGCCAAGCGTTAGCAGCAAACAATATGTATATTTTGTTATATGTCTTTTCATCGTGTTCAACTTTAAATATTAGAATTTAACTGAAAGGTTTACACCAAGTGAACGGGTACGGGGCAAGCCGATTGATTCGAAACCTTGTGTATTACTGTTGGTAAAGCTCTCCTCGGGGTCAAAATTGTCCGTCTTTTTGTAAAGCGTCCACAAGTTACGTGACACCAGCGAAATGCTTGCCGACTGAATATGAACTTTTTTAAGGTCAAGCGCAGGCAAATTATAAGACAATATAACCTGGCGAAGCTTTACAAAGCTGCCATCGTGTGTAAACAAGTCTGAATAAATTTTATAGTTATCATAATATGTACGTAAGCCACTTACCGGTACTGTGCGTGTATAAGCAGCACCTGTTTGGTCTACACCATTTAGCACTAACCCATTTTCACGACCAGGCAACGTTGATTTCATTAAACCTAAACGGGTAGCATACACTTCCATTAAAGAAAACACCTTGTTGCCAAACTTGCCATCGAGCAGGAAGCTGAACGCAAAACGCTTGTACCTGAATTCGTTGGTTAAACCCATGGTAAGCGGGGCAACGCTTTTGCCAAGCGGTTCATATGCCGATTGAACCGGCAGGCCGGTAGTTGCATTGAATACCACTTGTCCGCTGCTATTTTTCACCATATGTGTGCCATATAGGGTACCAAATGGCATCCCTTCTGTGTTATTTAATACTGCATAACCATTTACTGATGTCGCCAGTTGTATGGTCGACAGGCCAGGGGCGAGTTTTACTACTTTATTATCATTATATGCTACGTTATAGCTCGTGTTCCAGCTAAACTCTTTTGATTTTATTGGCGAACCGTTCAACAACACTTCGATACCTTTATTACGTACTTCGCCAACGTTAAGGATTACATTATTATAACCCGAAGTTGATGAAATGGCCGTATTTACAATATCGTTTGTAGTTTTACGATCATATACGGTAATATCCAATCCTAAGCGGTTTTGCAGCATCTGTAATTCAAGCCCTGCCTCTGTAGTTGTAGAGGTGTAAGGCTTAAGCGCGTTGTTGGTAATGTTATTACTGGTAACATTTTGCAGCGGTTGCCCCGCACTGGGAACATTGCTATAGGTAAGATTAATTACATATGGATCAGGAGCACCGCCGCCTACCTGCGCCCATGAAGCCCTTAACTTGGCAAGGGTAAAAAATTGCGGTAGCTTAACAGCATCTGACAATATAAAGCTACCACCTACGCTTGGATAAAAGATGCTGTTATTTTTAGGGCTCAATGTCGAAAACCAATCTTTTCGACCGGTAAACGATAAGAATAACAGACTTTTGTAATCAAAATCGGCCGAACCAAACACCGAGTTGGTTACTATTTTGGCGTAATAAGGAGTAGTTGACGTTGTAGCAAGGTTGGTTGAGCTGTAAAAATAAGGAATAACAAACTGCGAACCGTTTACTGTTTGCTGATTTGTTGTGTTTTTACGGCTATTTACACCACCTAATACCGCGCCATTAAAATCACTTACAATTTTTGTTTTGTATGATACCGTCACCAGTTCGTTGGTTTCAGACACATCCGACTTTATAGACTGGTATTGCCCATTGGGGATGTACAATGTGCCAGTCGGCAATATATTTGAATAATTGTAGTTAAAAAAGTCGCGGCTTAAGGTGGCTTTGAAAATCAGGTTTGATATCGGTGTGTACGACACCGAACCCTGGCCTATAAAACGGTCTTTAACATCATCTTCTTTAAATTTATTGATCACGAAGTAACCGTTTGAAGCGATGGCGGCATCATTCCAAACCTGCTCATTACCATTAGCATCATACCCAGGTTTAAGCCAGCGTACGTCAACGGTATTGGCAACCTCAAGCGGGGTCCAGTTAGGGTTGCCCAGTGCGTCGCCGGCACCTGTGCGATTATGGCCGGTTTCGATATTATATTGAGCTAATGCTTCAATGGAGATTTTGCTGTTTAACTTGCTGGTTAAAGCCAGGTTAAAGGTTTTACGATCATAAGTTGTACCTGGCAAAATGCCTTTACTATTCAGGTCGGCAGCCGAAAAGCGATAAGTTATAGCCTCGTTACCGCCTAAAAACGCCAGGCTATTGGTATAGGTGCTCCCGGTTTGATAAAAGTTTTTAAGGTTATCTTTTTGTGCCGTATAAGGATGGGTTTTGCCGTCAACAGCCATATAATCTGTCGACCCGTCAATTTTTGCCCCCCATGAACGCCTGCCGGTCCCCTGAGCGGTTGCCAGTGTTGTTGGTTTTACGCCACCGTCCCCCTGGCCGTATTCATATTGATAATCCGGAAAAACTGCGACATTGTCGTAAGTTGCGGTTGAATTAAACTCAACTCCTACTCCTTTTTGAACCCGTCCCTTTTTAGTAGTGATAAGGATAACACCATTGGCTGCCCGTGAACCATATAAAGCTGCCGCGGTACCACCCTTTAACACGCTGATAGACTCGATATCGTCAGGATTCAACGCTGCGATACCATCGCCACGGTCGACGTTATTGGTAATACCGTTAACAGTTGGAGCGCCACCTGGTACGCTATTGTCAATTGGCATACCATTTACTACGTATAACGGCTGATTATCGCCTGCAAGGCCTCCATTGCCACGTATAACTATACGGCTTGAACCACCAGGACCGGTAGATAATCCTGCCGCGTTAACACCAGCAACTTTACCGGTTAATGCATTGGCAACGTTATTTTCACGGGCCTGCGTAAACTCGGTTCCTTTAACTTCGGTTACCGAATAACCAAGCGATTTCTTTTGCTTGCTGATACCAAGGGCCGTAACTACAACCTCATTAAGCGTACTGTTATTTTGTTTTAGTTTTACCTGAACTGGTGAATTTAAATCGGTAATAGTAAGTTCTTCTTTATCGTAGCCGATGTAGGCCACCACCAGCGTAACCGGCTTGCCATTATATTTATCAGGTACAATAAGCTTAAAATTACCCGATACATCTGTTGAAGTACCAATTTTGGGATCAGCCTTTAAGTAAACGGAGGCACCTATAACTGGCTGGTTATCTTTTTCATCAAGCACCTTGCCTGTTAAAACAGCTGCAACAACAGCAATATTAGTGCCGCCTCCATCTTTTATAGAAAAAATAGAGATCTGGTTGCCGTTAATTTTGCGGTATTCGAGCTGAAAAACTGATAGTAATTGTTTCAGGTTTTCATCAAGATTAAACAACCTGGCATTGTTAAATAAGCTTGCTGATATAAATTTGTTATCCAGTAGCCCTTCCTGATAAGCAATTTGAACATTAAATTGCTTTTTAAGGTTTTCAAGCGCGTCTTTTAACAGCATCTTGCTTTCAACAGCCTGCTGTACCTGGTAATTCGGAGCTTTTGAATGGAACCTGTTATTGCTGGTGAACGCCAGCTGGGCATAGCCGTACACCGACTGGCCAAGCAGGACCAACAAGAAACAGCAACATTTTAAAAAAGTTGATAGGTCAAGTTTTCGCATAAATTATTTGTTTAGGGGTTAATTTTTAGTGATAGTTATATTTTTGTCTGAACGGGTGATCTTTACTGACAGCGTTGTTGATATGGTTTCCAGCAACTCCTCAACGTTTGATACGCTGATCTCCCCTTCTATCTTTAACCCGGCCAGGTCGGGATTTGAAAAATCAATATGGTAACCATAGTCATCAGTCATAATCTCACTGATTTGTGCAAGAGTGGCATTATTGAATGATAATTGGTGATTGGTCCACTCGGTTAGCTTTTCTGGCACAGCAAGCTTCTTTTGGGCAACCAGGTGTTTTTGCGCATACTCCACATAGTCACCAGGTTTCATGACCAATAACCGGTTATTCTTTAATACACTGTCAAGATATTCTAACCTTATTTTACCACTTACCAGGCCAATATTGGTTTTATTATGCCTGTTACGCACATTAAAGGAAGTGCCTAACACTTCAATGTTCACATCATTGCAATGCACAATAAACCGTTCTGTAGTTTTTATATGACGCGGATCTTTATTAAGATGCTTAACATTAAAGAAGCCTTCGCCACTGATCCAAACTTCTCTTGATTGTTTATCCCAGTTATTGGAGTAAGTAAGTTTTGAGTTTCCATTAAGAATAACAACCGAGTTGTCTGGCAATGTAACCGTGCGCAGTTCACCAAAAGCGGTAACTACTTCATTTTTTGAATTATATTTTATCATCCAGAAGGCTACCCCTGCTGATGAAACCAATAAAACCATTGCGGCTATGCGCAGGAACCTGTTGAGATAGAATATCTTTTGTTTTATCGCGCCTTTATCCTGTAAAGTGGTTTCAATTCGTTCCCAAACTTTTTGTTGGTTGGCTTCGTTTGTAAATACATCTTGTTTACGATAGGCCAGGATAATTTTTGAAGCCTCATCAACAATTTCCCTTTGGCCGGGATACAAAGCTGTAAATGATTGCCAAAAATTGGTGTCAGTAATAGATGGGCTAATTACAAAACGAAGAAAATCATCGTCGTCTAAAAAATCCTGTAAAGTGTAAGTGCTATATTTTGCAAACTCCATGCTATATAAGTTTCTGATTTAAACCTTATATACATGGTTATGCCGGAATTATCCCTCCGAGATGAAAAAAAACTTAATTTGTATACACTTTTGTACTCAAACAAGAATAAAGACCCAAAAAAATAACCAATTTGGATGTTTTTAACACCCCTTGCAGGTTATTGAATGCTTTATAAAGTAATTTATAAGTCGAGTTAATGTTAATTTCCATAATATCGGCAATTTCTTCATAGCCTAAACCTTCATAAAAGCGCAGATAGATGATTTCCTGCTGCCTTGCCGGTAAAGTTTTCACCACCGATTTTATTCTTAATTGTAATTCTCTTTCCTCCTCGTTGGCGATGAGCTGGTGATCAAATGAAATTTCGAAAGAAAAATTGTAACCGGTTTCGTCCTCCAGGTCAACAAAACGCGATTGGGATTGTATTTTGCGGAAAATAACGTTGCGAAGTGATTTATATAAATAGTTTTTTACTGATACCGGATTACCCAGGGTTGCCCTGTTTGTCCACAATTTAATAAACAGGTCGTGCACTGCATCTTCAATAATATTTACATCCCTGGTAAATTTATAGCCGTAATTATTGAGGATTTTAAAATGATCATTATAAAGCTGTGTGTAAGCGTCCCAGCTGCCGTTTTTAAAGGCAAGCCATATTGCAGTGTTATTATCATTAATACTTACAATACTTTCAGACATAATTGAATGAATTCTACCTACTTTTTAAAAAATGAAATTAAGTACAATTTAATAAATTATTATTAATCATTTTACGTAAACTTTAAATTATGGTCATTAAAAATGAACATTAAAAAAACAAAGAAGCAATTATTACGTTCAAAATAATATTATTTCCGGAAGGCGCAAAAGCTTAACTACCAATTAACTACCATTTAGTCTTTACCAAAAATCCACCATTTAACAGCGATGATTTATTGTATAAAAATGGTTCGCCAGCCGGGTTGCTCATCATAGCGCCGCTATAAGTCGCAATAGCCTGGCCTGCCGCAGTATCCCACTCCATAGTTGGGCCATGCCGGTAGTATATATGCGCTTTACCTTCGGCAATTAAACAAAATTTGATAGAACTGCCTACAGCTATGGTTTCTACAATAGGATATTGTTTCAGAAAAGCGATTTCTTCTGCCGATGAATGCGACCTGCTGCCCACAGCTATCCACTGCTTTGCATTTGTATCGGCATGGAGTTGTTGGGGTTCACCCTCAACAGATTCTTTCCAACTGCTAATGCCTGCACCTCCGTAATACAGTTCGCCTGTAACAGGCACATATATAATACCTAATACAGGTGTATTTTTATGAATCAGGGCAATGTTAACTGTAAACTCGCCATTATGCTTTATAAATTCCTTTGTCCCATCTAAAGGGTCAACGCACCAAAAGTATTCCCAATTCTTTCTTACCTCGTAGGGTATATCCTTCCCTTCTTCGGATATTACCGGTATGCCGGGATTTAAAATTGTAAGCCCCTTCATTATTATTTCATCCGAGATCCTGTCCGCGAGGGTTAATGGCGATCGGTCATCCTTTAAGGTTACTGCTATATCACCATCATTATAAATAGTAAGCATGCCTTTTCCTGCCTCTTTTGCAAGCAACAATAATATAGCCAGATCAATAGCCGGCAAACCTTCAAAATTTAACATCATATAAAAAAATCTTCAGGAATACACTTTTTCAATAATAACTATTGCTATCAGTATTTACACACAATCATGATTTTTATTTGACTATGGTATATGTTATGGCATTGGGTTGATTTATCTTTTTAGATACTGATTCAGGGCTTCTTTGCGGAAGCCGATAGCTATGGGGAATTAAGGAAACAATTATTAGACAGGTGCCCTATGGGCAGGCTGGCCGAAGTGGAAAATGTGCCAACGCCGCCGAGTTCTTTCCAAGTGACCTGTCATCATTCTTTAATGGTCAGCACCCGTTAATTAATGGCGGAGCTACAAATTAATAAATTGTTAATTCAACAAAAAAATCCGTTCACTCATTATGAATGGATTTTTTTATGAACCAATATTTTAACTGATTATTTAAGATGCATTTGCCAGCTTATAGCCAGGTTCGGCTTTTAAAGCATGTTTAACCGGTGGAACTGACGGGTCTTTATGTTTTTCCTTCAGTTTCTTAAAAATCTCAAAACTAAAAGCATCCTGCATAGGTAAATTATATTTCGCGATGGTAGCCGGGTGAAGTTGCAACGCTTCGATGGGAACTTTTAAATTCATATGATTAATATGCGTTAAACCGGTTACAACATCTGTATCAAATACAACAAAAGTATCTATTAAACTGCCGGTGGCATCTGTATAGATTACAGATTCATATTCATTAAAAGTTTTCATGGTAAATAAATATGCTTTTATAACAGGTGTTTAAAATAAATGTTTTTACAAAGCAATATAATAATTAAATTTATTAACTAAAACGAACTTAAATTACAACATAATCCTAAACCACTCGCTTCACCCTTCATAGGAAAAAAACTTTAATTATGCCTGTAAATTCTCGGGCTATATAGTGGACCGCCTTTACCGGGTTGGTAATTACTAAAATAGTAAAAATTATAGTACAATGGCTGCTTGTTTTTATATTATCTTCTATGTAACTTTATAACTATCAGTTAAATACTACTGATTGAACCCTAATCCTGTCAACCTTTAAATTCACATCTATGCCAAATCATCTTTCACCACTCGGAATTTTCCATACTGCCATTAGTGTACTTGCTGTGCTTTTTGCGCTTTATGCATTAATTCGTTACGGCAAAATAGATCCAGCAACCGGAAATGGTAAATTGTATATAATATTAACCGCAATTGGATGCCTTACAGC
>NZ_JBFUKF010000120.1:0-14382 GCF_056400985.1 Mucilaginibacter sp. P4_G9
ACCATATTGATGCCAATAAAAACAAAGGCAAGCAGTATAGCTATTTTATTTAGCGTTTTCATAATGAACAATTTAAGGTTAGACGGTAAAGGCTTATTCAGGTTTAATTTACATCAAATTTAAGTATTCTTTTAAACAAAAAAGCCACCCGTTTTGTGCGGATGGCTTTGAATTTTTTTGCTTTTTGAAATTATATCAGGTTAACGCTGCGGTTCACAAACTCGGTAAGTTCGGCACCGGTTAGTAAGCCCTGTGAAAGCAAGGCAAGATCAAATGCCTGTTTTGACAATTGGGCCTGTACTTCCTCGTTTTCTTCCTGTAATATACGGCTGATCAGTTTATGGTTACCGTTTACAATAACCTTGTAATTATCGGGCATGTTGCCATAAAAGCCCATACCGCCACCCATTGCAGCCATATCTTTCATGCGGCGCATAAACTCGTCCATGGTTACCGTAACAGGCAATTCTTCTGGATTAAGGCTCTCTAAATGAACGTTATAGGCAGGTTTATTAATGGATTTGTTGAAGATATCCTTTACCTTAGTGGACTGCTCTTCTGTTAAAACAGACTCCGGCGCTTCATCTTTTTTAATCAGTTTATCGGCAACGTCGGCATCAACACGTTTTAATGATGTTTTCTCTAACTTCTGCTCTAATTGACTGATAAAGTGGTTATCGATAGGCGAGTTCATCACCAACACATCATAATCCTTTTTATTGGCCGATTGGATAAATGAATCCTGTTTTGCCGGATCATTAGTGTAAATGTAAACCAATTGCCCGTCTTTATCAGTTTGAAAAGCTTCAACTTTCTCTTTGTATTCGGGTAATGTAAAGTTCTCTTTTTTAGTGTTTGTCACCAAAACAAAGTCTTTAGCCTTATCGTAGAATTTGTCTTCGCTTACCATACCGTATTTTACAAATAGGCCAATGTCGGTCCATTTCTCTTCGTAGGCTTTGCGGTCAGCTTTAAACAGTTCTGCTAATTTGTCAGCCACTTTTTTGGTAACGTAGCTGTTAATTTTTTTAACGTTACTGTCGGCTTGTAAAAAGCTTCTTGAAACGTTCAGCGGGATATCCGGTGAATCAATTACACCATGTAAAAGCATCAAAAATTCAGGAACAATATCTTTTACCTCGTCGGTAATAAATACCTGGCGGCTGAATAATTTGATCTTGTTTTTTGAGATTTCGAAGTCGTTCTTCAACTTAGGGAAGTACAATACGCCGGTAAGATTAAACGGATAATCAACATTAAGGTGGATCCAGAATAATGGATCTTCGCTAAACGGATAAAGCTGTTTGTAAAAGTTAAGGTAATCCTCGTCTTTTAACTCAGATGGTGCTTTAGTCCAGATAGGGTTGGTATCATTGATGATGTTATCTGCCTCAACGTCAATGTATTTTGGTTTGCCTTCTTCATCAACGCCATCTTCAACAGATTCGGTTTTAGTGCCAAATTTAATAGGCACAGGTAAAAACTTACAGTATTTGTCAAGTATCTCCTGCAATTTGTATTTGCTCAGGAACTCTTCCGATTCGCTGTTGATATACAGGGTGATCTCGGTACCCCGTTCAGCCAATACACCTTCGCCAATCTCAAACTCGGTGCTGCCATCGCAAACCCAGTAAGCAGGCTCGGCACCTTCCTGGTATGACAGGGTTTGAATTTCAACCTTATCTGCAACCATAAAGGCCGAGTAAAAACCTAAACCAAAGCGACCGATGATCTCATTGGCATCTTTGGCTTCCTTAAATTTCTCCACAAACTCAGTAGCGCCCGAAAATGCTATCTGGTTAATGTATTTTTTGATCTCTTCGGCGGTCATACCCAAGCCATTATCGGATATGGTGATGGTCTTCTTTACCTCGTCAAATGCAATTTCAACACGCAGGTCGCCAAGTTCGCCGTTGTATTGGCCCAATGAGGCCAGGCGTTTAATTTTTTGGGTAGCATCTACAGCGTTTGATACCAGCTCGCGCAAAAATATCTCATTATCTGAGTAAAGAAATTTCTTAATTATCGGAAAAATGTTTTCGGTGTGGATTGAAATGCTGCCTTTCTCTTGCATAATATTGATATATGAATGGATTAATATTAATTTCTACCTGCAACCATCAATGCATGTTCCAAAGACTCCGAAGTTGTCAAATTGGCAGAAAGAATAGCTCCGCTTTTAAAACCTTGCAGGTAATTTTGATATAAAAATCATATAAAAAATATCAGTTTATGTAGAAAAGTTAACATTTATCGAGAAAAATAAGGGAAMTCTTAATAAATATTTTAACAAACGGGCAACCTCCGCCGGGCGGGCGAAATTGACAGTGGGCATGAAGTTTTTAAACGTGATTTACCCGGTTCAAAAAAACTTTCAAAACTTCATTCAACTTTTTTCTCAGATCCTCGTCGGCTA
Organism: Mucilaginibacter sp. P4_G9; assembly: GCF_056400985.1. NCBI lineage: Bacteria > Pseudomonadati > Bacteroidota > Sphingobacteriia > Sphingobacteriales > Sphingobacteriaceae > Mucilaginibacter > Mucilaginibacter sp. P4_G9. Next base: position 2,417 of record NZ_JBFUKF010000120.1, read on the forward strand.
CCTTATCACCATCCATTTTCGACCTGATAAAAGAGATCACCAAATTAGCATCATCAATAATCCTGGCCGATAATGCACCTAAAGTAAGCCGTAACGATGCATGTGCGTGCTCGCCGCCTAATGACGAGGTTATCAATGCCACTGGCTTATCTACAAGCGAACCACTCGATACCAGCCAGTCCAGCATATTTTTAAGCTGACCAGGCACGCCGAAAGCATATTCCGGTGTGCAAATGATAATGCCATCGGCATCAGCTAAAAGTTGTCGTAATGAAGCTACCGGAGCAGGCGGATCATCAGTGTCCAATCCCGGATCGAATGGCGGAATCAGGGCTAAGTCATGGTAAATAGTATAATCAACACCGGGAGGAACTAATGACCCCAAATGTTTCAGGATATTATGATTTGTTGACCCCGAACGTAAACTGCCCGAAATGGCAAGGATGTTGATTTTACTCATTGAAAGATAAATTTAACAATCGGCGAAAAACTTACGAAATTTCTAAAACTTCGTAAGTTTCAAAAAACATGCTAATCAAACCCGGGGGCCTTACGGCACAAACTGCAATATAAATGACGATCCTTTACCCTCAGAAGATTGTACCTGGATATTTCCTTTATGCAATAACATGATCTGCTTACACAGGCTAAGCCCTATACCACTGCCGGTTTTTTTGGTGCTGAAGAATGGAATAAAGATCTTATCTAATAGTTCGGGGGGCATGCCGAGGCCATTATCTGTAATTTTAACCAGTGTTTTGTTATTGTTTTGTACTTCGGCAGATAGGGTGATCCGGGGTTCTTCGCGATCTTTTACGGCTTCTATGGCATTCACCAGCAGGTTGATCATAACTTGCTCAAGCAGGTTAATATCTGCTTCAATGGCAAGTGCCGGGTCGCGCATAATAATTACCAGTTCAATGTTTTTCTTCTCCAGGGTAGGTCGCATCAGGCTGTTCAGGTTCTCGAACAGGTTACGTACCAGGATTTTTTCGCGATCGAGTTTGGTGATCTTGTTTAAGCTACGGTAGCTTTCTGTAAACTTCAGCAAGCCCTCGCTGCGGCGTTTAATGGTATCTATACCCAACTCCAGGTCTTCCAGCTCGCTGCTATCTATGCTATTGGCAATCTCGGGGCTTTGCAGGCGGTTTTTCAGGGTATCGGCCAGCGAAGAGATAGGAGCCACCGAGTTCATGATCTCGTGGGTCATTACATTCAGTAATTTCGACCAGGCTTTTGATTCCGTTTCATCCAGCGCTTCACTCACATTCTGAAACGCTATCAGCTTGTAAAGCTTATCATCGCTGCGCATCAGGCTGGCCGTTATCAGTATTTTAACTAACTGCTGGTTGCGGCTGATGGTGATGATATTGCTTTCGCCGGGCTTTAATCTAATCAATTCGTTATAAAGCGCGGGCTCCCGTTTTTCGAGCGATTGAATGGTTTTTAAATAGGGGATACCCAACAGTTTTTTAAAAGCCTCATTGATCCAGCTGATGCTGCCTGTTTCTTCTTCGTAAGATAAAATCCCGGTATCCACCAGCTCCAGGATTTTTTGCAGGTAATGATATTGTGTTTCGCGTTCGCGGCTGATAAGCTTAAAGGTGGTGTTGATATCATTAAAGCCTTTGCGCAATGGTTTCAGTTCGTTTGGCGCCCTGCGTACATCAAAATGGCGCGAGAAATCCCGGTAATGGATAGATTCTACAAACTGGTTAACCTCATCCTGTGCCTTTTTCTGGAAACGGATCATTTCTATTACCGCGTAAACTACCRAAGGGATAAATATAACCAGGTATAGCGGCTGGCCAGTGACCGTAACATACGCTGCTGCGGCTAAGGCAATAAACATTAAAAATACACGCAGCAAAAGCCGCCACTCATAACGGTTAAATATCATATTTGCTTAATCTGCGGTATAGGGCGGTTCGGGTTAATCCCAGTTCTTTGGCAGCCCGGGTAATGTTGCCATTATGTTTCTCTATCACCTTTAAAATGGCGTTTTTTTCCAGGGTGCTTAGCTGTATATTTTCATCATTGATACTGCTGTCTGTTGATGTTTCCAGTATAGAAAATATCAGGTCATCGGGCCTTAGTGTTTGTTCATCAGCCATAATAACAGCACGTTCAATGGTGTATTGCAGTTCGCGTACGTTGCCGGGGTAATTATATGATTTAAGCTTTAGCAAAGCCGCGGCATCAAAATCCACGGCAGGTTTTAGGTACTTACTGGCATATTGTTTGGCAAAGTGCCTGGCCAGTATCACAATATCCTCACTGCGGCGGCGTAAAGGAGGCATATTAATTTCCACCGTATTTATCCGGTAAATTAAATCCTTACGGAAACGGCTCTCGTTGGCCAGCTCGTGCATGGGCACATTGGTAGCGCAAATCAGYCTGATATCAATATCAATGGCCTTATTGGTTCCTAACCGGGTTACCTGCCTGTTTTGCAGTATAGTTAACAGTTTGGCCTGTTGTTGCAGGCTGATGTTGCCTATCTCATCCAAAAACAAGGTGCCGCCCTGGGCATCTTCAAACCTGCCGGTGCGGTCTTCCCGGGCATCTGTAAACGCGCCTTTTTTATGCCCAAACAGTTCGCTCTCAAACAGGGTATCGGTTAAGGCGCCCACATCCACTTTTATAAATGGTTTATCGGCCCGTAACGAACGCTCATGAATGGCCTTAGCCATCAGGTCTTTACCTGTACCGTTTTCTCCTAAAAGTAAAATATTGGCATCAGTTGGAGCTATTTTGTTCACCTTGTAAAAAATATCCTGCATCACGTCCGATTCGCCCAGTATAGAGGTGTCTCCCGCGGTGCTTTTTACCGCTGCTTTGGTGGTTTTTACACCTCCTTCTTTCTTATCTAAAAGCTCTTTTATGGTGGCTATCAATTTCTCGTTATGCCATGGTTTTACCACAAAATCATCAGCACCTTCTTTTAATGAGCGTACAGCCAGGTCAATATCGCCATAGGCTGTAATCATTATCACACATACATCCGGCTTCCAATCCTTCACTTTACGTAACCAGTACAAACCCTCGTTGCCGGTGTTTATGGCGCTGTTAAAGTTCATATCCAGCAAAACCAGGTCTACTTCGTTGCGTTGCAGCAGCCAGTTCAGGTTCTCGGGGTTCTTCTCGGTTATCACTTCATTAGCCTGAGTTTTCAGCAGCAGCTTTACAGCGGTAAGCACATCCGGGTCATCATCAACAATAAGAATAGTAGCTTTTTTAAGTATCATTTGGTGTAGTTCATAGTTAATGGTTCATTGACAGTAGCCGATAGTTTTTTGATGATGATTTATAGCAGACGCGTGGTATTCAACAATTGTTACTAATTTACCGGTAACAAACGCTATACCATGAAGCATCATCTATGAACCATCAACCAAAGAAAACTTTGTGCAAATTAATAATTGAATGCTTAAAATTCACAGTATTATATAAATACAACTATTAAGGAGCTACCGGTTAAAAAAAGTAGTAATTTTAATTGTAACTAATATACACGTTATGGGATATTCGCGCACTATTTTACTGTATCATTACCGTACACTTGATGTAACAGAAGCGTACGCCTTAAATCTGCAATAGGTATTTAATGTATTGAAATACAGTATTTTAATTTGTGGCATATCTTTTTGTAACCATTATTCAAAACATCATAATAACAGTGGACAGAAAAATTGAGAAAAAGACCTGGAACAGCAAACGAATACTAACTATAGCTGGTATTACAGGCATTATTTTATTAGTTGGGGGCAGTATTTATTTTACATYGGGTAAAAGCAAATTGGATGTTGATACCGAACGCATAACTGTAAGTACTATTACTAAAGGTCCATTTCAGGAGTTTATCCCGGTTAACGGTACAGTAATGCCATTAACCACTATTTTCCTTGATGCTACAGAGGGCGGTTTAGTGGAAGAGAAATATGTAGAAGACGGGGCGATGCTTAAAAAAGGTGATCCTATTTTAAAATTAAGCAATGTTGATGAAGAATTAAGCCTGGCCACCCAGGAGTCGCAGGTGTTTGCCGAGCAAACCCAAATGCAGATATCACATAACAATGCATCGCAAGCCACCATTACCAAACTTAATACCATGGCCGATGTGGACAATGCTTTTAAAGAAGCCGAGCGGCTTTATAAATTAGATAAAAACCTTTACGAGCAAAAAGCAATTGGTTTACAGGAATATCAATCGGCTAAAAACATGTATGATTACCAGCTTAACCGTCGGAAGTTAGCTATACAAATATTGAAGCAGGATACCTCGCTTGTTAAACAGCAGGATCAACAGGCCCAGGAACACTACACCCAAATGAAGGCTGCCCTGGCCCTTATGCGTAAAAAAGTTGCAGGTCTTACTTTAAGGGCGCCTATTGATGGCCAGTTAACCTCCATGGATGCCGAAGTTGGCCAGAGCAAAAATAAAGGCGAACACCTGGGTCAGATCGACGTACAATCGGGCTTTAAAGTGAGGGTTGATATTGATGAGCATTACCTGTCGCGCGTATTTACAGGCCTGAAAGGCGATTTTCAATTTGCCGATAAAACATATAACCTGGTTATAAAAAAGGTGTTTACGCAGGTAAAAACAACCGGCAGTTTCCAGGTTGATATGCAATTTGTAGGCACCGTGCCTAAAGGCATCCGTAAAGGGCAAACGCTGCAGGTTAGGTTGGCACTTAGCGACGAAACTACAGCTGTATTGGTACCTAAAGGTGGTTTTTACCAGCAAACAGGCGGTAACTGGATATTTAAAGTGAGCGAAGACGGCAAACGTGCCTACAAGGTTAACATACAGCTTGGTCGCCAAAGCCCTGATTATTACGTGGTAACCGAAGGGTTAAATCCTGGCGATAAGGTAATTACCTCGAGCTATGAAACCTATGGCGATATTCAGGAACTGGTATTGAAGAAATAAGCAGCCCCACCCAAACCCTCCCCGCTGGTTAGCGGGAGGGCTTCAAAAAGTCTCCCCAACCGGGGGAGATTTAGAGGGGGCCGGCACGATAAACAAGAAATAATTAATTTTATAAACAGAGTATAAACAAAATCAAAAAAATCAAATCATCTAAACGAAAGGCGGATGATTTAGGAGGGGCAAATGATAAAAATTACTAATCTCGAAAAATTTTACCGCACAGAAGAGGTAGAGACCATAGCTTTAAATAAGCTATCAATTGAAATAGCGACCGGCGAGTTTGTGGCCATCATGGGGCCGTCTGGTTGTGGTAAGTCAACGTTGCTCAATATTTTAGGGATGCTTGATGATCCGGATGACGGCAGCTATGTTTTTAACGACATTGAAGTTGCGCATTTCACCGAGCGTAAACGTGCCGACCTGCGTAAGCACAACATCGGTTTCGTTTTCCAGAGCTTTAACCTTATTGATGAGCTAACCGTATTTGAAAACGTTGAATTACCGCTAATCTACACTGGTGTTCCTGCGGCTGAGCGTGTAAAAAGGGTAGAAGAGGTGTTAGATAAGATGCAGATCATGCACCGTCGTAACCACTATCCGCAGCAATTATCGGGTGGTCAGCAACAACGTGTGGCAATTGCCCGCGCCGTGGTTAACAAACCCAAACTGATCCTTGCGGATGAGCCTACAGGTAACTTAGATAGTACCAACGGTAACGATGTAATGGAACTGTTAACTGATTTGAACGAACAAGGCACAACCATCATCATGGTTACCCACTCTGAGCACGATGCCCGTTATAGTCACCGCATTATCAGGTTGCTTGACGGACAGTCGGTTGTGGAGAATATCATGGTTTAAACAGCATATCATCTACCCCGGAAGATAGTTTATATAAGTTAATTTTTTGTGCACGGCTCACCTCTCCGCAAGGGAGGGGTAGCTTGTTTTATGCCTTCTTTTCGCTTCGCGGATTAAGGATTTTCGGACAAAAGACAAAGGACGAAAAGTGTTTCTCGCTTCACGGATTGGCAAACCCGGTAAAAAGTTTAAGGAGTGAATGATTTAGTCATTGGTCACTGGTCATTAGGCATTGGTGCTTGTCCGATGGATGATGACAGGCAACAAAATAAGTGATTACTAATGACAGTATAGCAAAATGACTAATGACTAAAAAAGATGATAAGGAACTACATAAAAACAGCCATCCGTAGCCTTACAAAAAATAAGGCTTACAGTTTTCTGAATATTTTTGGTTTGTCCATAGGGATTGCCTGTGCCGCCCTTATTTTTTTATGGGTTGAGGACGAGCTGAATTTCGATAATGTATATGCTAAAAAGGATAACCTTTACGAGGTTCGTGAAAACCAGAAGTATGATACATATGTTTTTACTGAAAGCTCAACACCTGGTTTAATGGGCCCGGCAATGAAGGCCGAAATACCCGGTGTTGCCAATACCTGTCGTACCAATGAAAGTACCACATCTTTATTATTCGCAAAAGGCGACAGATCTGTTTTTGCAGATGGCAAATATGTTGAACCCTCCTTTTTTAGCATGTTTAGCACATCGTTTGTGCTGGGAAATGCCACTTCGGCTTTTAATGACCCGCATTCGGTAATTATTACCGAGAAGGCAGCAAAGAAATTTTTTGGTAACCAAAAAAATGTGCTTGGCCAGTATATTAAGGTTGATAACAAGCAAAATTATGTTGTGTCGGGCGTAATTAAAGATCTGCCGGCCAATGCATCCATACAATTTGAATGGCTGATGCCTTTTCAGCTTTATTTTGATCAAAGCCCCTGGCTAAGCAACTGGGGAAACCAGTCGCTATCTACCTTTGTTGAGTTAAAACCCGGTGCCAGCCCGGCCCAGGTTAATAAAATACTTTACAATTATATACAAAAACGTTCGCCCAAATCTTTAGGCCATGCCTTTTTGTTTTGTATGAACCAGTGGCACCTTTACGATGATTTTAACGAGGGCAGGCAAACAGGCGGCGGCCGGATAACATATGTGCATCTGTTTACAGTTATCGCCTGGATCATCCTTTTTATAGCCTGTATTAATTTCATGAACCTTGCAACGGCCCGCAGCGAAAAACGTGCCCGCGAGGTTGGCGTACGCAAAGTACTTGGCGCCGGTAAAAGTTCGCTCGCCCTGCAGTTTATTGCCGAGGCCATTTTTATGTCGGTGATTGCCGCTGTTTTTGCGGTATTTATTGTATCTGTAGCTTTGCCGGCATTCAATACATTAGTTCAAAAGCAGCTTACACCAGGGTTTGATAAACCGGTGCATATTATTGCCTTGCTGTTTATTACTGCTGTTTGCGGCCTGGTAGCCGGCAGTTATCCATCATTATATCTTTCGTCTTTTAATCCTGTGACTGTATTAAAAGGTGCAAAACTAAAAGACAGCGGCGCCTCGTTTATTCGCAAGGGGCTGGTTGTACTTCAGTTTACCGCGTCGGTTGTACTTATTATCAGCACAATTATTGTTTATCAGCAAATACAGCACATTAAAAGCAGGCAACTGGGTTTCAATAAAAATAATCTTATCGAAATAGGCCTGCAAGGGCAGATGTCTCAAAATTTTGATGCTGTGAAATATGATCTGCTAAGTTCTGGCCACGTTGATAATGTAGCCCTTTCTGATCATGCCATCATCTATGGCGGCAATAATACATCTGGACTTACCTGGGATGGCAAACCACCCGCTTCAGAGGTACTTATATCTCAGCGCTACGTAACCCCGGAATTTTTTGAAACAGCCGGCATGACCCTCGTTGAAGGAAGAAACCTTACGGTAGCTGATACGGGCAGGCCTTTACGCATGGTAATTACCAATTCGCTGGCAAAGCTTATGGGAAAAGGGAGCGCTATTGGTAAAAGAATACATGGCGAGGGCGATACTACGTCGGCTACTGTAGTAGGTGTGGTTAACGATTATGTTTATGGAAATATGTACGGCAAGCCCGATCCCGTTATGTTTTTTAGCTCCGATCCTAAAAATACAACGGTGATGTATGTACGCATAAATCAGCATAAGCCTATAGAAGCATCATTAGCCACAATTCGTAATGTGCTTAAAAAGAATAACCCGGCATATCCATTTGATTATCGTTTTGTTGACGATCAGTTTAACCAGATGTTTTTAAGCGAAATGCTGGTAAGTAAATTATCAAGGGTATTTGCCATGTTAGCTATTATCATTTCGTGCCTTGGCTTGTTTGGTTTGGCTGCTTACACTGCCGAGCGCCGTACAAAAGAGATCGGGATCAGAAAAGTACTTGGTGCAAGTGTGTTAAACATTACCGGGCTGTTATCGGCCGATTTTTTAAGACYGGTGATAATATCATGCAGCATAGCTTTCCCTGCAGCTTACTGGATAATGCAAAACTGGCTCAAAACATATCAATACCATATTAACATAAATCTTTGGGTATTTGCAGCAGCAGGACTAATGGCTGTTATTATAGCACTTGCAACAATCAGTTTTCAATCAATAAAGGCAGCTATTGCAAATCCGGTAGATAGCTTGAAGAACGAATGATTTAGTCATTGGTCAATAGTCATTAGTCATTGGTGCTTGTCCGATGGATAATGACAAGCAATGACTAATGACAGCACAGCGAAATGACTAATGACTAAATAAGATGATTAGGAATTACATAAAGACCGCCTTCCGTACATTAAGGAAAAATGTAGGATTTACTGCCATAAACATTTTAGGACTTGCCCTGGGCCTGGCTACCTGTTTAATGATTGTACTTTACGTTGCCGATGAACTAAGTTATGACAGGTATAATGTAAAAGCCAGCCGTACGTTTCGTATTAATGAAGATCTGAAACTGGGCAACAATAATGTTTTATATGCTGTATGCATGGCGCCATTGGCCCAAACTCTTAAAACTGATTTCCCTGAAGTGGAAGAAGCCACAAGGATAAAGCCGACCAATGGTTTCCACATAAAAAAAGGAAGCGAAAGCATCCTGGAGTACAGTTCCGTATTTGCTGATCCTTCAATTTTTAATGTTTTTACCTTGCCCATGATCAATGGCAACCCCGCCACTGCTTTAAATGAACCCAATAGCGTTGTACTTACCGAAAGTACCGCAAAAAAATATTTTAACAGTACCAATATAGTAGGTAAAACACTAACCATAGAAAATAACCAGCTGTTTAAAATTACCGGAGTAATTAAAGATATCCCAAAGCAATCGCATTTCAATTTTAACTTTTTCATGTCGATGTCGAGCTTTCCCGACAGCAAGTCGACTGAATGGCTCAGGAGCGATTTTAACACCTATGTAGTGCTCAAAAAAGGAGCCGACAGTAAAGCATTTGAGAAAAAATTACCCGCTTTTTTAAAAAAATACAGCGATGCCGAAATGCAGGCCGGTTTACACATGAATATGGATGCCTTTGAAAAAAGCGGAAGCTATTTCAGGCTCAACCTTACGCCGCTTACTGATATTCACTTGCACTCCAGTCGTGCAGGCGAGTTGGGTACCAATGGCACCATGCAATATGTTTATATATTTTCGGCCATCGCTATATTTATATTGCTGATAGCCTGCATTAATTTCATGAACCTGTCGACCGCGCGTTCATCAAACCGCGCCCGCGAGGTTGGGGTTCGTAAGGTTTTAGGTTCGCCACGTAAATACATTATTTTCCAGTTTTTAACCGAATCGGTGCTGGTTACGCTTGCAGCGGCTATAATAGCCTTGTTTGCAACTCTGCTGCTATTACCGTTATTTAACCATGTATCGGGCAAGGAACTGGTAGTGGGCTCGCAAACTTTGGCCTGGCTTATTCCGGCGTTATTGGTTATTGTGGTGGTGGTGGGCTTTGCTGCGGGCTCATACCCCGCATTTTTCCTTTCGGCATTTCAGCCTATAAATGTATTGAGCGGTAGGCTATCGGGTGGCTTTAAAGGCAGCAGGTTACGTAGCGTACTGGTTGTTTTTCAGTTTAGTATTTCGATATTCCTTATCATAGGCACCATAGTTATTTATAATCAGCTTAATTATATCCAAACCAAAAACCTGGGTTATAGCCGCGACCAGGTGCTTATCATTAATAAGACTTTTGAATTGGGCAGCCATGCCAAGACCTTTAAACAGGAAATTAAACAGCTTCCCGGTGTAGTAAATGCCACATTAACCAGTTATTTGCCTACAGCGCATGTGCGTTCTACATCTATATTTTATAAGGATGCTACGCTCGATCAAAAAAGATCCATCTTTCCGCAAAGCTGGAACGTTGATGCAGATTACATTGGCACGCTGGATATGAAAATAACAGCCGGCCGGAATTTTTCGGAACAAATGCCTACCGATTCAACAGGTTTGGTGATCAATGAAGCGGCCGCTAAATTTTTAGGCTACAGCGATCCGGTAAATAAGATCCTGTACCGCAATATGGATGGTAACCGCGATCATATGAAGCCGTATCATATAATCGGCGTTGTTAAGGATTTCAATTTCAACTCCCTGCACGAAACCATCAGCCCGGTTATCCTGTTGCTGAATGATAATACCGGCGATCTGAGCATAAAAGTGAGCACTGCAAATTTGCCAGCGCTTATAGCCCAGATAAAAAATAAATGGGATGCCCTTACCCAAAGCCATTTTGAATACTCATTTATGGAGCAGAATTTTGATGCCAATTACCGGACCGAGCAGCGTACCGGTACCATATCTATCATATTTACTGTTTTAGCGATAATAATAGCCTGTCTGGGTTTATTTGGCTTAGCCGCCTATGCAGCAGAGCAACGCACAAAAGAAATAGGGATCCGTAAAGTGCTTGGCGCGAGCGTATCGGTTATAGTAGGTATGCTTTCTAAAGATTTTATCAAACTGATATTTATATCCATTGCAATTACTACACCTGTAGCCTGGTATTTAATGAACAAGTGGCTGCAGGATTTTGYCTACCGCATCAGCATCCAATGGTGGGTGCTTGTGGTGGCCGGAGCAGCAGCATTATTTATAGCTGTAATAACGGTGAGCTTTCAATCTATTAAAGCGGCAGTGGCTAATCCGGTGGATAGTTTGAAGAATGAGTAGGAGAGGTCAATGGTGAATGGTGAATGGTCATTGGTCATTGGTCATTGGTCATTGGTCATTGGTCATTGGTCATTGGTCATTGGTCATTGGTCATTGGTCATTTAAAAAGGGGCGCTAATTTAGGATTTAGAGATTAGAATTTAGGGTTTAGAATTTAAAGTATAAAATCATGATCAAAAGCTATGTAACTATCGCCTTCAGGAATATTCGCCGTAACTTAAGTTATGCTTTCCTGAACGTTTTTGGGCTTACTTTGGGTGTAGCCGCGTGTTTGGTGATCTTCCTTATTGTGAGGAATGAGCTGGGCTTTGACAGTTACAACAGCAAGGCCGACCGCACTTACCGGGTAACTTTAAACGCGCTTGATTTTAACTCGAACGTGTCTATGGCGATAATCCCGGCCATGCGGATTGATTTCCCCGAACTGGAGCAAACCACGCAGCTATTTTACCAGTCAGAAGCTATGATCAAAATTGGCGAGAACCGTTTCAGAGAAAAAAATATAGTTTTTGGTGATGATCAGATAGCTAAAGTTTTTGACTACCAATGGCTGGCCGGTGACCCTAAAACCGCGCTTTCGCAACCTAATAGCGTGGTACTTACAGAAACTATTGCCAAAAAATATTTTGGCAAAGCCGATGCTATGGGGCAGACAGTCAATTTTGACAACCAGCTGAATGCCAAAGTAACAGGTATCATTAAAGATTTGCCTGCTAATTCCAGTACGCCAACAGAATTTCTGGTGTCACTCAAAAGCATCGAGCAGTATTTAAAAGGTGCCATGGGTAATTTCTGGTCTATCCCGGGCGGTAGTTACGCCTATATTGTGCTTCCCCCAAATTATTCTGTGCAACAATTGAAAAGCAAAATACCCGCTTTTATTAAAAAAAACTGGGGCGCCGATATTGCCAAAAGCGCTCATTTGCCCCTGCAACCATTGAAAGATATTCACTT
>NZ_JBFUKF010000121.1:0-14367 GCF_056400985.1 Mucilaginibacter sp. P4_G9
GTGTATCACGTGTTTGATAGTAATGCCTGTCCTCCCAATAGCTTAAACCCATTTCAACCAGGGTTAAAACAACCAGCAGGCAAAGTATTACAAGCGCACTTATTTCAGATTTATCTAAATGGTCCATTATAAATTAATGTAATACAATAAACTATCACAAAGTTCGACTTCTGTGCAGATATTATCAATATTACATTGACCTATATTGGTCAGCAGGGTGCAATTTATATTACCGCTTTGGTTTTTCTTATCCTTTTTCATGATCTCCAGTAAAGCATCAAATGTTGATTCCTTAATGGTATAACGAGGGTACAAACTATTCAATGTTTCGGTAATCTCCTTCAACTCTTCGGCAGATAGCCCGGTTTTTTTATGTGCAAGATATGATTCGCAGATCATGCCTATAGCTATTGCTTCCCCATGTGATAAATGATCATCATCATTGATCAATGAATAGGTTTCAATAGCATGGCCTATTGTATGACCAAAATTTAGCGCCTTGCGGATTCCTTTTTCGTGCGGATCCTCAATGGTTATCTTGTTTTTTATCTCTACCGAGCGATGAACCAGTGCAGCCGATGGCTTATTTAGGTCACTTGCTTTAAGCTGATTCCAGTAGTTTGCATCCTGGATCAGTCCATGTTTTAGCATTTCGGCCAGGCCGGAGAGTATTTGTCTTGGGGGTAAAGTTTCTAAAAAACTTAGTTCAATAAATACCGCTTTGGGTGGGGTAAAGGTACCAATGATATTTTTGATGCTATCGATATCGATCCCGGTTTTGCCGCCAACTGATGCATCCACCTGGGATAACAGGGTAGTAGGTACATGTACAAAATCAATCCCACGTTTAAATGTAGACGCGGCAAAACCGCCAAGGTCGCTGATAACGCCGCCACCTAAGTTGATTAACAGGCTTTTGCGGTCGGCGCCAAAGTCAATCAGCATTTTCCAGATGCCTATGCAAAAATCAATGTCCTTGCTTTCTTCACCGGCGTTTATCTCGATGATATCAAAATTGTCCTGGTCTTCAATTTTACTTTTTACAAGGGGCAGGCAATGCTCAGCAGTGTTTTCATCAGTTAAAATAAAAAACCTTGAATAATGACCTTGCTTTACAAAATTAGCAAGTTCATCAATGCTGTTATCAAAGTAAATGGGGTAATTGTCGCTTTGAATAGTAGTCATAATTTAAATAACCATGATTTTATTTCCTCTGAATTCAACCAGGTCACCTCGTTTAACTTTAAGGCGTTTACGGTAATCCACCTGGCCGTTATAGGTCACTTCGCCCTCACTTACAACTATTTGTGCTTCACCACCGGTTGATACCAAATGGGAAGCCTTTAGTAATTGTATCATCGGGATATAGTCGCCTGTTAACTTAAATTCAATCATGGAGGGGCAAAAATAAACTATTCGTGGAATAATGAGTTATCATTTTATAATTTTGCACATGCTTTCTAACGAAACTAATAACAAATCCACACACGCTAAGCCTTCTTTTGAAAATACAGAAATCGCTTTTCGTCATTCATCTAATACAGACCTTAGCCGGGCTTACTGGTTGTTCCGGATAATTAATGTTAACTTTTTAGTAAAGATCGGTCCGCCGGTAACCAATTTTGCAATAAAAATAGGCCTGCCAATTAAGGGCCTTATCAAAGCCACCATATTTAAACACTTTTGCGGTGGCGAAACCATTGCGGAGTGTGATAACACGATAAAAAATTTATATAGCGGCGGAGTAGGCACCATATTAGATTACTCGATAGAAGGTGAAGATGATGAAGCCGTTTTTGACAGCACCCGCGATGAGATCATCAGGACGGTAGTAAGAGCAGCTAAAGACAAAGCCATCCCTTTAACAGTATTTAAAGTAACGGGGGTTGGCCGTTTTGCCTTGCTGGAAAAGCTGGATGCACGGCTACCACTTACACCTGAAGAAGAGAAGGAGTGGGAGAGAGTTCAAAGCAGGGTATTGGCCATTTGTGATAAGGCACATGCCAGCAATGTACCGGTAATGATAGATGCTGAAGAAAGCTGGATCCAGGAAACCATAGATTTGCTGGCCTTAACCATGATGACGCAGTTTAACACCAAAAAAGCTATTGTTTATAATACCTACCAAATGTACAGGCATGATAAACTGGCATCGATATTAAACGACCATGAAATAGCAAAAAGCGAAAGGTTTATTTTGGGAGCCAAAATTGTGCGGGGCGCTTATATGGAAAAAGAGCGTAAGCGCGCTTTAGAAATGGGTTACAATTCACCAATCCAACCTGATAAAAAATCAACCGACCTTGATTATGATTCGGCGCTTGATTATTGCACCAGCTACATTGATCAGATTGCCTTTATAGCCGGGACCCACAATGAAGAAAGCTGCCGTTTATTGGCCGAACTGTTAGATGCCAAAGGTATTGATCATAAACATCCCCATGTATATTTCTCGCAATTGTTGGGAATGAGCGATAACCTGAGCTTTAACCTGGCCGATGCGCAGTACAATGTCGCTAAATATGTGCCCTATGGCCCAATAAAAGCGGTATTGCCGTACTTGTTTCGCCGGGCACAGGAAAATACCGCTATAGCCGGGCAAATGAGCCGTGAGCTGAGCCTGATAGTAAAGGAACGGAGAAGAAGGGGCAAATAAAAAGGACGAAATCAAGAACCAGGATAAAAATAAAAAGCCGCTAATTGTTAGTGGCTTTTTTTGTGCAGTTTTTTTCACCCGGTTGTCCAATACCCCTTGTTTCATTTGTTATTGGGGTATAATTCATATATTTATTAACCCGGCAGCCAACCGGCAGCCAATTTAAACCAATACAAAATGAACGAGTTCTTAATCCTGATGCGTTTGGACCTGATAACCAAAGAAGCGCAGCCATCACCAGAGCAATTGGAGGGGTACATGAAAATGTATCATGATTGGGTAGGCGGCATTGCTGCTCAAAACAAATTTGTTGGTGGTACGGCCTTATCAACAGAAGGCAAAGTTTTAAAGTTTAACAATGTGATAACCGATGGCCCTTTTGCCGAGGTTAAGGAATCAATTGCCGGTTTTGTAACCATAAAAGCGAAAGACCTTGATGAAGCCGTAAGCATGGCAAAAGCCTGCCCGATATTATTGGGAGAAGGCAACAGTGTTGAGGTGAGGCAAATAACGGGCGGTCACTCCAATGCTTAAAATTTTCCCATAGCGATGGGGGGGGCAAACCCTATCGCTATATAAACATGCCTGGTACATTATTGACGCTATGTACAACGACCAACTAATACCACATTTATTCAGAACAGAGTACAGGAAAATTGTAGCTGTGCTTTGCAACCGTTTTGGTTTCGACCAGGTAGAAATTGCTGAAGATATTGCCAGCGAAACCTTCCTTACCGCTACGCATGCATGGGGACTGGATGGTGTGCCGCCAAATCCGCCAGCCTGGCTTTATAACGTAGCCAAAAACAAGGCTAAAAATTATCTGCAGCGAAATATCACCTTTGAAAGCAAAGTATCCGCCGAAATACTCAATAGAACCCCTGGTTATTACGAAACGGAGATTGACCTGTCGCCACAAAATATTAACGACAGCCAGTTGCAGATGATGTTTGCAATTTGCAACCCAACAATTACCGTTGAAGCGCAGATTGGCTTATCCCTGCGCATCCTTTGTGGTTTTGGGATCCAGGAGATAGCAGATGCATTCCTTAGCAACAAGGAAACTATTAATAAACGGTTATTCAGGGCTAAAGAGAAACTAAGGGAACTAAAAATAAAGATCGAATTCCCCGTACCAGCCGAAATTGATGAACGTTTAGCTCCTGTACTGACAACTATTTATTTGTTGTTCAACGAGGGATATTACTCCATTAGCCAGGATAAAACGCTCCGGAAGGAGCTTTGCCTTGAAGCTATGCGTTTATGTACTATGCTTGTGGAAAATCAAAATACCAATAAGCCCCAGGTAAATGCGCTGCTTTCGCTCATGTGTTTCCACGCTTCCAGGTTTGAAGCCCGGTTTAATAAAGATGGAGAACATATTTTATACGAAGAACAGGATATAAGCCTATGGAATACCGATTTAATAAGCAAAGGGGTATATTTTTTAAGTTGCGCCGCAAGCGGGAATAAATTGTCAAAATATCACCTGGAGGCCGAAATAGCTTATTGGAGCACTCAACGGGCAGATACTAAAGAAAAATGGGAAAATGTTTTACAGCTTTATAACCGATTGCTGCAGATAGAATACTCACCTGTTGCGGCGTTTAACCGCACATATGCGCTTTCAAAAGCAAATGGGAAGGAAGTGGCAATCATTGAGGCCGAAAAGCTGGAGCTAAAAGGTAACCACTTTTACTTTGCGTTACTGGGTCAACTTTATACCGGTATTGACGATTTGAAAGCCAGAGAACATTTTGCGAAGGCCCTTTCGCTTGCAAAATCAGACGGGGATAAGCGAAGTATTATGAAAAGGATGGAGGAGTTATGAGTAAATTATCTTGTCAGTAACGAAGGCTCATTTGTATAAAGGAAACTTTTCGGTCCGAATTTTGTTTGTACAGCTAAGCTGGTCATAAATACATTATAACCGGTAATATAAACGTAAATACCATGAAAATACATCATTTAGTACCGTTGATACTTATTGTCGCAACGGTAACTCAAAGTTGCGTGAGCAATAAAAAATATAAAGAGTTACAGGGTAACTACACCCAATTACAAAACAGCACCCGCGATCTTAGCGTAAAATACCAAACAAGTGAACAAGCTCTGGCCGTATCAACCGGCAGGGTAAAAAGCCTGGAAGAACAGATCGCTTCAGAGAGAGCGAACTCGGCAGCCTTGCAGGATGCCTTAAATAAATGTTTGGCGGGTAATAACCAGGGAGGTGTAAATATTGCAAAACTGGTAGATGAGATCAATGCTTCTAATAAATACATCAAGCACCTGGTTGAAACAAAAAACAAAMGCGACTCGCTTAACATGGTGTTAACCAACAACCTTACACGCTCCTTAAGCAGAGAAGAAATGCAGGATGTGGATGTGAAAGTGCTTAAGGGAGTAGTTTATATATCGTTATCAGATAACATGCTTTACAAATCGGGCAGTTATGAGATCTCTGATAAGGCAGGAGCAACGTTGAGTAAAATAGCCAAGATCATCTCGGATTATTCGAGCTATGATGTACTGATTGAAGGTAATACCGATAATGTGCCTATTAAACAAACTAACATCCGTAACAACTGGGATTTAAGTGCTTTAAGGGCGTCATCGGTAGTTCAGGCCTTGCAGAACAATTATAATGTTGATCCCAAACGTTTAACAGCAGGTGGCAGGGGCGAATTTAACCCTGTTGCCGATAATGGCACACCATCTGGTAAAAGCCAAAACAGGCGTACCCAAATTATCATCACACCTAAGCTCGATCAGTTTATGGATTTGATAGGTAAAGCGCCGGCTACGACAACGGCGCCTAAGCAGTAAAGATTTTAACGTATTTCTTAAATAAAAAAGGCCTTGGCAATTTAGCTGAGGCCTTTTTTATTTATATATACCTGGTTGCTAAATGAGTTAAGTATAATTGTATATACATAATTGAAATCAAGTTGTAAATTGCAATTGAAATTCTTAATTTTAAATTTCTGTAGACCAATTAACCAATTTTAAGCCAATGTTCCGGAAGTTATATTATGTATGGCTCGTGATAGCAGCCTGTGCTTTGTATACGCTTCATGCCTGCAATTCGTCTGGTCAGGGTGATGCCGAACAAGTGCCCGATATCGTCAGCTATAATTTTAATATCCGCCCTATATTATCTGATAAATGTTATAAATGTCATGGTCCTGATGCCACTCACCGCGAAGCTGATCTGAGGCTTGATATGCCCGAAAGCGCCTATAAAGCACTAAAAGATAACCCAACTGCCCATGCCCTGGTTCCCGGCGATCCGCTAATGTCTGAAGTATATCGCCGTATATCTACAAAAGATACGGCCGAGCAAATGCCGCCGCCATCATCAAACCTTAAAAAGTTAACATCCTTTGAGGTTGCTTTGATTAAAAAGTGGATAAAACAGGGCGCTAAATACGAAAAACACTGGGCCTTTGTTCCTCCGCGTGCTTATCCTATTCCACAGGTAAAAAATACGGCATGGCCTAAAAACGCGATAGATAACTTTGTGCTCCAAAAACTGGAGCAAAGGGGCATTGATCCAAATCCAGAGGCTGATAAAGAACGACTGCTGAAGCGGGTATCCCTTGATCTTACCGGCTTGCCGCCAAACCTGCAAATGATGGACAACTTTTTGGCCGATAAAAGCCCCGAAGCTTACCAAAAGGTGGTTAATCAGTTAATGGCAAGCCCACAGTATGGTGAAAAAATGGCCCTGCACTGGCTTGATGTTTCCCGCTACGCCGATTCGCATGGTTTCCAGGACGATAATTACCGCACGCAATGGCCATGGAGGGATTGGGTAATACATGCCTTCAACGAAAATATGCCGTATGATAAATTTATAACCTGGCAATTAGCAGGCGACCTGATGCCAAATTCAAGTAAAGAGCAATTGCTGGCAACAGGCTTTAACCGTAACCACAAAATTACCGAAGAGGGCGGTGTAATTGATGAAGAGTACCGCGTAAGCTATGTTACCGATCGGACCAATACTTTTGGCAAAGCTTTGCTGGGCATTACGTTGGAATGCGCCCATTGCCATGATCATAAATTTGACCCATTTTCGCAAAAGGAGTATTACCAGGTGTTTGCTTTTTTTAACAATGTAAAGGAGGTGGGGCTTCAATCAACCGTTGGCGGACCCGAAACTTATGCCAAGCGGCCTATGATGCAAATCAGCAATGAGGATGTTAAAAAGATCCTGACGTTTATAAACAAGCAGGATACTGATAAACTTATCGTGTCTGTAATGACAGATAGCGACAAGGTACGGCCAACCTATGTCCTTAAACGCGGCAATTATGATGCCCATGGCGATGAAGTTGAACCCGGAACTCCAAAATCGATACTACCGTTTACGGCTAACTATCCAAAAAACAGGCTCGGTTTGGCCGATTGGATGTTCAATAAAAAAAATCCCCTTACTGCAAGGGTATTTGTAAACCAGGTATGGCAGGAGTTTTTTGGCAAGGGCATAGTGAAAAGCTCGGGCGATTTTGGTATGCAAGGCGATCTGCCCTCGCATCCCGAACTGCTTGACTGGCTTTCTGTTGATTTTATGGATCATGGCTGGGATATTAAGCGATTGGTGAAACAGGTGGTTATGTCTGCCGCATACCGCCAATCTGTGGTAATCAGTTCTGAAAAGTTAAAGACAGATCCCGAAAATACTTTGCTATCGCGTAGCCCACGTTACCGCCTGCCCGCCGAGTTTGTTCGCGATCTGGTGTTGGCCAGCAGCGGCTTGCTTAACAGCTCTATTGGTGGGCCCAGTGTAAACCCTTACCAGCCGCCCGGCCTTTGGGAAAACGCTACATCGGGCCGCGGGATATTGGCTAATTATAAACAGGTGCATGGGGCCAACCTTTATCGCCGGGGCATGTATACGCTCATTAAACGTACTGTACCTCCGGCGTCATTAGGAATATTTGATGCCAGTAACCGCGATCAGTGCGAGGTAAAACGCTTACGCACCAATACGCCGTTACAAGCGTTGGTGATGCTTAACGATCCTACCGTGTTAGAATCAGCACGGGTTTTGGCTGCCGGGTTATTACAGGATAAAAGCCAGCCTAAAGATAAAATAACCAAAGCGTTCCGTTTAATTATGTGCCGGCATCCGCAGGAAAAAGAATTAGCCATACTAACAGCTTATTATAATGACGAGTTAAAAGGGATGAAAAAAAATGATGCCGGAAAACTACTAAGTGTAGGCGAATACCCCGTGCCTGCAAACCTGGATAAAATAACCCTGGCAGCTATGATGAAGGTAGTTGATACTATTTATAATTTAGAAGAAGCGATAACAAAAACCTGACCCAATGGAAAAAGATTTTTTAGAGAGCAGGCTGAATATAAACAGGCGCAGGTTTCTTTCAAGATTAAGCCTGGGCATTGGTAGTGTGGCATTAGGATCGTTACTTATTCCGGATCTTTTTAGCGGCAGCGGTGGCGAGAGTGAAGCCGATTTCATACCGGGGGTACCCAACTTTGCACCAAAAGCTAAAAGGGTTATCTACCTGTTCCAGGATGGAGCGCCGTCGCAACTGGAGTCATTTGATTATAAGCCGAAACTACGGGAAATGATGGGGCAGGAGCTACCGCCTTCGGTACGTGGTAACCAGATATTAACAGGGATGACCGCCAAACAAGCATCATTCCCGCTTGTGGGCTCATTTTATGATTTTAAGCAATACGGCGAATCGCGGGCATGGGTTAGCGACCTGTYCCCGCACATTGGTAAAATTGCCGATGATATATGCATTATCCGCTCCATGAACACCGATGCTATAAACCATGATCCTGCGCTTACTTTTTTACAAACCGGAGCGCAACAGGGTAATCGCCCCAGTATGGGTTCATGGGTAAGCTATGGTTTAGGCAGCGAAAACAAAAACCTGCCGGCATTTACCGTGTTGTTATCAAAGGGTAAGGGCAATGGCCAGGGTGTTTACTCTAAACTATGGAGTAACGGTTTTTTAGATTCCATTCACCAGGGTGTACAATTTAGCAGCGGCGAAAACCCGATTTTGTATCTTAACGATCCGGACGGAATGGACCGGCACGAGCGACGTAAAATGCTGGATAATTTGGCGGCTCTTAATGATATCAATTATAAAGAATTTGGCGACCCCGAGATAAATACCAAAATACAGCAGTACGAAATGGCATACCGTATGCAAACCGCTGTGCCTGAAATTATGGATGTATCTAAGGAATCAGATGATATTGTGAAGATGTATGGCCCGGATTGTTTGATTCCTGGCACCTATGCAGCCAATTGTTTACTGGCAAGAAAACTATCGGAGAACGGTGTACGCTTTGTACAGCTATATCACCAGGGATGGGATCAGCACAGTAATCTGCCACAGGAAATGGCCGGACAGGCGAAAGATGTAGACCAGGCATCGGCTGCATTGGTTACCGACCTTAAGCAACGTGGCTTGCTTGATGAAACGCTGGTAATATGGGGAGGCGAGTTTGGCCGTACTAATTATAGCCAGGGCAAGCTTGAAAAAGCCAATTATGGCCGCGACCATCACCCACGTTGTTTTAGTATCTGGATGGCCGGTGGCGGTATTAAACCCGGCATAGTTTACGGCGAATCGGATGATTTTGGTTATAACATAGTTAAAGATCCTGTTCACGTGCATGATTTTCATGCTACCATCCTCAACCAGTTGGGCATCGATCATGAAAAATTAACCTTTAAAAGTTTGGGGAGAAGATACAGGTTAACCGATGTTGCCGGGAAAGTGGTGAAGGGAATAATAACCTAACACAGTTTGGACTTTTTAGGATGGTCAGGGTTTAGGAGCCCCGAAGTATTTTACAGGAAATTAATTAAAAAGCACTCTTGCTTAATATATGAAAGGCAGCCATAAGGGTTTTGCAGACGGCGCATTATTTGCACTAAATATTTTCATTGTAGTTTTACTGGTAGCTGGCAATAGCCTGGTTGTACCGCAATGGCTACAGCCGGTAGGCAGGATGCACCCATTGATACTGCATTTTCCCATCGTGATACTCATATTGGCCATGGTGATGGAATTTTTTCGTTTCCGCGTTGAGTTTGTAAATGAAAAACTATATCAAAACTTTACCAACTACCTGTTGGTGTTAGGGGCGCTTTTATCGTCAATAACAGTTGTTATGGGCTTGTTGTTATCTAAAGAGCCTGGTTATGAGGGTAATACTTTGCAATGGCACAAGTGGTTTGGCGTATGCGTGGCATTTATGGGTTATGGGGTCTATCTTATTCGCAATACGCCCCAGTATACAGCAACACAGGCCAAAACAGGGGCTTTGGTAACGGTGTTTTGTTTAATAGTTGCCGGCCATTTTGGTGGCAACCTTACCCATGGCGAAGATTTTGTTTTTGGGCCGATAATGGACAAAGAGAAAAACAGAGTCCCAATTGATAAGGCATTGGTTTACCAGGATGTGATAAAACCCATTTTTGAGATGAAATGTCAGAGCTGCCATAACTCTGATAAAATGAAAGGCCGTCTTATACTCACCACCCCGGCGATGATACTAAAAGGGGGGAAAAGCGGGAAACTCTTTGTACCCGGTAATCCGGCAATGAGTTTGCTTCTTCAACGGGTGCATTTGCCCGAAGAAGAAAAAAAGCACATGCCCCCTACAGGTAAACCACAGCTTACAGATGAAGAAAAAATGCTCCTTTATCTTTGGGTAAAAAACAATCCCGATTTTAAGAAAAAAGTTATTGACCTGCCTGCAACAGATTCATTAAGAGTAATTGCATCAACGCTGTTAAAGCCTGCAGAAAGCATCGAAGAGGTTTATGATTTCGAAGCTGCTGATGATAAGGATATTAAAAAGCTAAACAATAATTATCGGGTTATTTATCCGTTGGCTAATGAATCGCCAGCCCTGGCGGTTAATATATATAATAAAAGCACTTATAACATTCAGATTTTGAAAGAGTTAAGCCCCATTAAAAAACAGGTTGTGTCTCTTGACCTTAATAAAATGCCCGTAAAGGATGCTGATCTGAAAGTTATAGCAAAGTTTGAAAATCTTCGCCGGCTTAACGTCAATTTTACTGATATTACCGGCAGTKGGTTAAAAGAACTGGTGGCTCTAAAGCATCTTAAAAGCCTTTCGGTTGCAGGTATAAAATTAAGGCCTACAGATATAAAACAGTTAATGGCCATAAAAAGCTTAACAGAACTGGCTGTTTGGGACACCGGTTTAAAAACTGCCGATCTTGTACCCTTGCAAAAAGCAAACAAGCAGCTTAAGCTCTTAACCGGGTTTAAGGATGATGGAAAAGCCATAAAATTAACCAGTCCACAGTTAAAAAACACTACTGTTGTATTTAAGCAAAGCTACCAGCTCCAATTGAGCAATCCTATAAAAGGAGTTGATATCCGTTATACTACTAATGGCAGCGTTCCAGATAGCGTTCGCGCTGCGTTGTATACACCCGGTGTAATATTTACACAAAGTACAGTTGTAAAAGCCAGAGCCTTTAAACCAGGATGGATAGGAAGCGACACGGCACAATTCAATATTTATAAATGCGCTTATACGCCTGATAGTGTGGCCTTTTTAAAATATCCGGATAACAAATACAAAGGCGACGGCCCAAAAACCATAATTGATAAAGAACTGGGAGGAAACAGTTTTGGTAATGGTAAATGGATTGCATCGCAAAAAGATATAGAGATGCTGATGTGGTTCAATAAACCTGCAGATTTGCATTCAGTTAACCTCAATGTAATGCGTAACACCGGTTCGCAAATATTTTTACCCTCTAAAATTGAAGTATGGGGAGGATCAGATCAAAATCACTTAAAACTTTTAGGTTATACCACCACGGCAATGCCGCTTAAAAACGATGCATTTGCTACTATGAGCCTGGAGTGTAAGCTAAAAACAGGCCGGTTGATATCTTGCTTAAAATTAGTAGCCAAACCGCTTAAAAATGTGCCTTACTGGCATCCGGCTAAAGGAAAGCCGGCCTGGGTGTTTATTGATGAGGTTTTTGTTAATTAAACATAATAACCAGCATGATAAATGCATCAACGGCTATCAACGAACAGGTAGCGGGCATATTATTGATATTGGACGTGAGGTAACAGACCTGTGCATAGGACTGCAAAAAAACTACTGCTGAAAAAATGGCCCCTTCATAAGCCAGGGAAAATATTAAAAGCAGTTGGTTGTGTTAAGTTTTACTTGCCATTTATAAGTTTTGCCATTCCAAAAGCAGCACCAGCTGCTAATGCACCAATAACAACTACTTTTAATGMCCCGCTCAGTGCTGGCTGCCCTGTAAGTTTGCTTTTGAAATAACCGAAAATAAACAGGCAAATTGAAGTTACAGCACAGGAGTAATTTAAAGCCTCCTGCGCATTATCTATTACAAGGTATGGTGATAAAGGAATAATTCCTCCCGCTATATAGGAGAATCCTATTGTTAAGGCACTTTTTGTGGCCCTGTTAGGGTTTGGTTCTTCCAAACCAAGCTCATATTTCATCATAAAGTCGACCCATTTTTTTTTATCTTTTGATAGTTCATCAGCAATTTCATCCTGCAAATGCGCTGACAAGCCGAATTCCGCAAAAACTTCTTTTACCTCAGCCTTTTCCTGTTCTGGTACTAATTCAACCTCGTTATACTCCCTTTTCAGTTCTGAATTATAATGATCAACTTCGGTACGCCCGGCTAAGAAGCCTCCCAGACCCATTGCTATTGAACCGGCAACTATTTCGGCTATGCCGGCTGTTACTACCAGTCCCGATGAAGTGATGGCCCCGCTAAGTCCTGCTGCCAGGGCAAACGGAACAGTTAAACCATCAGACATGCCTATAACAACATCCCTGATGATTTCTGAACTGGTAACATGATGTTCTTTGTGCATTATGGTAATATTAATAGTTTGGCTTTTTGGATCCGTTGCTTTAAGTATTTAAATCAAACATCGGTAAAGCAATCCATTATTTAAAACCAAGGCTTAACGAACACACACGAAACTTGGCCTGTATTCTGTTTATAATACCCGTACCTTATCTCTAATTCATGCATACAAACCATGATGACTGATACTGCTCTGCATAATTATTTATTCCAATAAAGGGCCATCAATAGGTATCTTTCTGGAAGTTTAAAAAAATGTATTTTAATAATTTAATATTCAGTAGTTTATGTTGTGGATAGTTTACTTGTGTTCCAATATGTAAAAGTCAGGCGTTTAGTAATCAAAAACCTTATGGCCAGTAACTACATTTGCCACTTTTACGTATAATTACATTGTCTATATCATATAAAACGAATAGCAATGCCTGATCGGGAATAATCATCCTCTCAAAACAAACAAATTAATATCTTTCGGCTCACGTTTTTAAAAAACAGCTCCGCAAATGGGTCTTAAAAAGATTCAAACTTTATAGTAAATATTAAAGTTCTCATATTAAGCTAAAATGTAAATGAATACAAACGCCGATCAAAATAAAACAACTAATATAGGATTAGCACTATCGGGCGGTGGAGTACGTGCGGTGTCTCATTTAGGAGTTATGCAGGCCTTAACCGATTATGGCATTAGGTTCTCCCATATATCCGGCACAAGTGCCGGAGCAATTGCCGCAGCCTTTTTTGGGGAAGGGTATGCGCCGAAAGATTTTTTACAGATGCTTAAACAAACAAGCCTGCTTAAATTGCTGCGCCCCTCATTTGGTAGCACGGGTTTGATCTCTATATTAAAAACACGCTTTTTAATAAAACACTATATTCCACACAATTCCTTTCAAAAACTTAAAATTCCTGTTACTGTTACGGCTGTTGACCTGGGTGAAGGAAGGCTGGTGTACTTTAATGATGGTGAACTCGATATGGCGATTTTAGCATCGTGCTGTTTGCCGGGCATTTTCAAACCCATTATGCTTAACAATCACATGTATGTAGATGGCGGGGTGCTCAATAATTTTCCGGTTGAACCATTAGTAGGTAATTGCGATTTTATTATTGGTTCGTCCTGTAATCACTTAGAGATAGTTACAGAGATTAAATCTTTTGGTAACCTGATTGACAGGGCTGCTATGATCGCAATCAACTCCACCCTTAATACCCATAAAATTTTATGTGATGTTGTAATTGAGCCGCATGGGTTGGGCGGCTACGGCATATTTGACATGAATGCTGCCGAGGAAATTTATATGATTGGTTATGAAGAAGGTTTGAAAACTATTAATGGGAACGAAAAGCTGAAAATACATTGCCAGGATAAAAATAAAAAAGGCTGACAAATGATAAATTGAATCGTTTTGGCAAGCGGCATTGTTAAAGTTATATACTTGATTTACTGATAATTACATTAAAACGTTGCAAAGAAAGATAGCTCTTTGTTCATTGGGTTAAGTGAATGCTTTGACGTAGTTTCTGCTGCTCATAAAACAATGTTGACTTAAGCCGAAAGTTCTATCAGGTTTGACAAAAAAGATTTCTATAGTCTGTTGGTCTGCAAAACATTTAAAACTTCATTGTCATTTACACATTTATTTTATTAAAATAAACTACATTTGGTTATATTGGTTTCTGTATCGAACACGTAAGCCTGATTAACCAGTTATTCATATTAATGAGAAGATTATTATTTACCCTGATAGGAGTAACGGCCTTTTTATGTGGTTCTGCTCAAAGTTTATTTACTAAAAAAGTAAGGAAG
>NZ_JBFUKF010000122.1:0-14331 GCF_056400985.1 Mucilaginibacter sp. P4_G9
TATCTATACCTACCGGAATAAGTAATTTTAAAAGGTATTTTAAAGATGCACCATGATTTTCAGATATATATTGCTCGAAAAATGTGTTGGTCTCTTTTAAAATTTCGTTCGTATATGAATCTGTTTTTTTAGTCAACTCAATAACATCGTTTAATGTTAATATCGTGTTATCAGTATGTAGCTGGGCCGCTTTTTCCAATTTTGACTTATAGTTTTTAAGCGCATCGGAATTTTTCTTTGAATAGATATAATAGCCACTACTAAGCGTCAACGTTTTTACTAACTGAATTATATTGTTGTTTACAGCATCTAACTCTGATTGGTTATTAGGAATTTTGTCGATTAAGGATTTACCGTCAAATTTTTTTTTAGCGGAAATAATTGTTTTCGTTGCAAGTTTTTCGAAATATTCTTCCAATGCGGCGTGAGACAAAACGCAAAATGCTTTAACGTTATCTATTTCTTCTGACGTTGGCTTTAGCGTTTTCGCTTTTGTATATTGTTTTATAAAACCAATATACAGCCGATAACAATAATTTTTGAGTTCAGAATAATCATTCATTATCGACTGGCAACTGATTAGCAAAGTTCTTATTAAATGACTCATTTATCAGAGCCCTAAACAGTTCATAACGTGTGGCTAAGCTTTTCTTAGTGTTCGTTGATGAAACCATTGATTTCCTAAATGCAGAATCCTTTTGAGATAATTTTTCAAAACCCTCAAGATATTTAGAGTTATTGACCTCATTTAAATCTGCCTCGCCTAACTGGGAGAAAAAGTATGTTTGAACGTCAAAGAGATTTCTATTAAACCTACTCTCTTTATAATAATTGCCTACGCTATCTATCCCTACAATTTTTGAATACAACTCTATGCCTTTGTTAAGTTCTGCGTATAACTCAACAACTTGATCACTATGAGTAGCCCATTCTTTATTTAACAATACCATGCTATCGTCAAGAAATTTTTTCAGGTTACCATTATATTCACTTAATCTTAATCGGTTGGATATGAATTTCAAAAGTATTTCCGCATCTAATAGGCGTTTATCGGGCTGGTCAATACCTAAAACTTTATGAAGTGGGCCAATTTTTTCCGTTGATTCCATTAAAAAATCAGAAAATTCACCTTTACGTAAGGATTGTCTCAATTCCTGCATTGAGAGAGGAACTGCACCCGAATTAAGTCTGTAGAAAATTTCATATAAAATATCGTCAGACGTTTGATTGAATACCACGGTGCATCTTATATCCGAATTTTGAAAAGCCCTGTTAAACTCCTTATTGATATCCTGCGATAACAATTCAAAACTCATATTATTCAAAGCTGGTTTCAGCTTTAAATCTTTTAAAACTGGTTTATCCCAATATTTATAAGTATCATTTTCGATGAAACCAGCTATAGTTAGTAAACGTTGCTTACCGTCAAGTACAATAAATTTATTTTTTTCGGTGTGGCTTTCAGCAAGTACGATTTCAGGAACAGGAAGCTTCAGGATTAAAGACTCAACCAATCTACTCCGCTTTTCGTCGTTCCAGGCATTTCTGCGTTGAAATTTTGGATTGAGTTCTATATTACCTTGCTTGATCTGATTATAAATAGTCTCAACAGTCCAGTCTCTTGAATATGTTTTAATGTTCTCTGATAAAATTAAAGTGATATTATCAACGATTTCTTTATTGGACTCAACAATTTCATTGTCGATATTATCGTATTCCATGATTATTTTCGATATTAAAATGATAATTTATTTAAGTAGAATAAAAGTACAATTATAATTTAGGTATTTTAAAACGAGTGTAATATAATGAGGAACAAAAAAACTCTACTTCGTTTGCGTCCTTAAAAAAGGAAACGGATTATAAAAAAGAAGCCGTCTCATAAACTAGTTATGAAACGGCTTCTAATAGAGCGCTCAATGGTAAATAAAAGTCTCGGCTAATTGTACGAGATTTTTATTTACAGGTACATGCATTTGTACAAGTACATTTAGGTTCCTCTGGTACTCTGTATGATGACCCTACAAACTCATGGACTGCATTAACAACACCATTAGCAACTTCAGTAGTTGCGCGATCCCTTCGCTGGTGCACGCGTGTCGCGTGTACCCCGCATGCAAATCACGATTTCGTTGTAAAGCCCTTAACCCCACAATTTCTCCACGTTCGCGTTAGGGATATAAGCGGATACCGGCCTTGTAGCTAACGCCGGTGTAGTATGAGCGTTTAGCCCGGCCCGCTTCTATCAGCGGGAAACGCCCTGTTTAGATATGAGATGAATTTGGTTGATGGTTTCCCTGCTTCTGCCGGATTGTTGTGTATATGTGGACTTATCAGCATCGAAACAAAAAAGCCCCCATTAATTTTTTAACAATCACTCAAAGAAGTCCTTTTCTATCAGTTCCTTTGTAAATAAACCAACCACAATTGAACATAGGAATTTTTACTTACGGAACACGGGGCGATATACAGCCGTATATTGCTTTGGCTTTAGGCCTTAGCGACAAAAAACACCGGGTAATTATTGCAGCACCAGGAAATTTCAGGGAATTAGTGGAGGGCTACGGTCTTGCTTTTCATCCGCTGCATGGAGATGCCGAGAAAATAATGAACTCGCGGGAAGGGCAAAGCGTACTAAAAACAGAGAATACCATTAAGCTGATGAAGTACTTTTTTAAAGCGCTTCATGAAATAAGAGGCCCTTTGCGCAAAAGCTATATAGCGGGAATTAACCAGGTAGATTTTATTATAGCAAATGCTGCAACGCTGCCCATTACAAGCGCGATTGCCGAAAAGCAACATAAAAAAATTGCGCTAACCTATTTTATGCCGCCGGTTGTGCCTACAGTCGAATTCCCTTTGGGTGATTTTGACTTCCTGAATTTCCCCTGGTATAATAAACTGACCTATAAGCTGGCGCACCTGTTTTTCTGGAAATTTGTAAAGAAAGAGACCAACGAATGGAGACAAGAATTAGGCCTGCCCGTTTTAAAGGAAAACCTTGTAGACTATATTGGCAAACAAAAGCCGCTCGACTTATATTGCTTAAGCCCCAGCCTCATCCCTCAACCTAAAGATTGGGATGATAACCATAAAATAACCGGCTTTTTAACTGTTCCCGAACAAAAAAGAGCGGGCCATTTTAGGGATGAAAGCCCGGCTGGGTTAAATGATTGGTTGCAGCAAGGTGATAAACCCATATACATTGGCTTTGGCAGTAACGGTGTTGGCAATACCGAAAAGTTTATGAACATTTTAAACACCATGTTAAACAAAACCAATGAGCGGATTTTGTTTTGTACAGGCTGGTCGCTTTTTGAAAACTTACCGGCACATAAAAACCTGTTTGTAACAAAATATGTAAATCACGGAACTGTTTTACCAAAATGTAAAGCAGGGGTATTTCACGGTGGTGCGGGTACGCTGGCGGCAATGCTGCGAAACGATTTGCCGGTAATCATTATTTCGTTTTACACCGACCAGCCAACCTGGGGAAAAATAGCCGAACGAATGAAATTTGGCGTTCATATCCCGGTTAAAAAGCTCGATGCCGATAAGCTGATTTCGGCATTAACAAAAATTCAAACAAGCGAAGTAAGAAACAATGCGGCAGCCATCGGTCAGCAAATAAGGAGTGAGAACGGCCTTGAAAACGCGGTAAAAGAAATTGAAAAGTTCTTCATGCAAGTTGGATCTGCATAGTTTTATACTTTGCAGGCGGCCTCAGGGTCCCTTTCTAAGCAGACCCTGAGGGGACGGAAAGGCCTGTCAGTCTGAGTCTGTCGAAGACTCGCGCGGAGAGGCCTTTGCCCACTATGGTTCGGCAGGCTCACCATGACAGCCCTATCAAGGTGTGAAGGCCTGTCAGTCTGAGCCTGTCGAAGACTCGCGCGGAGAGGCCTTTGCCCACTATGGTTCGACAGGCTCACCATGACAGCCCTATCAAGGTGTGAAGGCCTGTCAGTCTGAGCCTGTCGAAGACTCGCGCGGAGAGGCCTTTGCCCACTATGGTTCGACGGGCTCACCATGACAACCCTTTAGCAACGTTTTCATGCAAGTTGGATCTGCATAGTTTTATACTTAGCAGGCCTCAGGGTCCCTTTCCAAGCAGGACCCTGAGGGGACGGAATATGTTGACTTAATGATGGCCGGGATTTATTTTTTTTTAAGCTTTATCCTTATTTTTGTTAATAGATGAAATGTGTTAGTGTATTAAAGCTTTAATTATGAGTTTACAATTTATTTCTGACAGTACCGGTGAAACAACCGGAGTGTTTATTCCTATCAAAGAATGGAATGAATTAAAAAGTAGATTTAAAGGTATTGAGGAAGAAGAGCTTACAGTACCAGCGTGGCATGTGGATTTAGTAAGGAAGCGTGTTAGCAATTATAAAAATGACCCCGGGCAGGCTATAGATTTCGACACCGCAATGGATGATATCGAAAAAGACCTGTGATGTATAAAGCTGTTGTCTTATATCTGCTAAACACGACATCAGAGAAGCTGCGCTATAGTATAATTTACAGAAAAAAGAGCTTGGTAAAAAGTTTGCACTAAAGGTTCGCCAAAAGATAAACCTGATCAGGAAAAATCCATATTCATATACAACCAGATATGATGAAGTAAAGACTGCTGTTTTAGATGTTTTTCCTTTTATGATTCATTATACAGTTGACGAATCTGAAAAGCTTATAACCATTTATGCTGTTTTACACACAAGCCGTAACCCGGATTTGTGGAACACAGAAATGGGGAATATTGATGTTGAATAGGGTATCAGTAATAAAATAGAATTTTCAGGCATGATCCAGATCAGCCTCAACACTTGGGTCAAGGTAGTTTACGCCAAAATTGATCAGGATTTCAGCAAAATCCCATTTTTTCATTCTGCACATTTCGGCGGCCTGGCTTAATGATAGTTTGCCAGCTTCGTACAATTTGGCTGCAATCAAACGCACGGTTTCATCGTGCTCTTTTTCCAGCGCATCAGGAACCTGTATTGTCATCGTAGTCATACTATAAAGATAAGCATTATTCAAATTAAAACATAACATGATTTATCAAAAGCAGGAAGAGCATTGCTGTCCTTTGTCCGAAAGTCTGAAAGTCCGAACATCCGAAAGTCCCAAACCCCTAAACTTCCCCACCCGTTGCCCAGCTGATCATGCGGTTTACGGTGGCCAGGCCTAACTGGAGTTTGGCGGCTATTTTGCGCTGACTGTAACCCTGGCGGTGCAGATCGGCAACCTGGCGGGCGGTGCGGTCGCGGTCCTGCTGGTCGGGCCGGCGCAGGTGACTGTGTTCGGCGCTGTGAGCGGTAAGGGTGAACTGGAGCAGGCTGTTGCGGTGTTCCAGCTTAAGCAGGCAAACGTTATCGGCCCCGTAGGTTTCGGTGGTGCTGCGCTGTTTTATTTGTTTAAGGTAGCGGTACCCCGGCATGGTTTGGCTTTCGCCTATGGCGAAGGCGCTATCGCAAAAGTTCATGAGCATTTTGCTGCCCTGCAGGTCGTTGCGGCTAATGGGGATGGCGGTATTGCGTTTTGGCGTATGTGCCAGCACCAGGATGCTGAGGCCGTGGCGGGTTTTAAGATATTTGAGCTTTTTCATGAGGGGCAGGGCCTCGTTGGCGCTTTGGGTACCCTTGCGCAGGCAGGTAATGTTATCGATAATAAGCACCGTGGCGCCGGTAGTTTTAATACCGCGGGTGAGCGCGCCGATAACATAGTCATCGTAATTTTTTTGATCGATGGGGAGCATGCTCAGCTGGTTATACTCGCCGCGGTGAAAATTGTCGTCGAACTTATAAGTACCATTTTTATCGGTATACCGCTGCTCAAACTGTTTGGAGCTAAGCTCAAAATCGATATACAGCACAGGCGTGGGTTTTGCCCCTAACTGGAAACCTGTAATGGACTTACCGCTGGTAATACTGTCGCCAAGCTGTACGGCCAGGATGCTTTTACCCATATTGGTATCGGCAAACAGGATGCACAATTCGCCCTCTATCCAAAACCTGTCGAACAGCATCTGGGGCTGATCGCTTTCTTTTTCCATGGTCATCCACTGGTTAAGGGAGTGGATGTGGAACAGGTCGGCAACGGTTTCAGGGTCGGGAGTGGAGGGGGGCGTGGTTCGTGTTGCGTGGTTCGTGTTGCTGCTTTTGGTGGGAATGATTCCGCGAATCTCGTTGCGGAGATCTTCGATGATGGATGGTCTTTCTGATGTTTGCATAAATAGTATCAAGTAATTAGTATTAAGTAGTTAGTATCAAGTATCAAGTATCAAGATTTTTGATGTGGTTAACACGGGGGAGATACGGGTGAAGTTTGGGGTAGTCAGGGTGCATTAGGGGGCTAACCAAAATTCGAATCCCGATCCTCGCCACCCGCACCCCGCACCCTACAAATTTAGACATCCACCAAAACAAAGATGGTGACACTGTTTTGTCACCATGGAGTGTTAAATATACAGGCTAAATAAAAAAGAATTAACTCAGGAGGTAACCGGTTTTTGTTATCATTTTTCTTGATTTTTCTCTATAATTCCTGATTATTCTCGACCTCTGGATTAGATATGAGATGTTAGATGAGGATAAAATTGGTATCGGGTTTTAGTATCGGGTATCAGGATGGGAGTCTACGTTGTTTGTGTAATGAAGATAACACTAACAAAGGCATAGCGTACATGATTATTTTAGAAATAATAGTTAAATTTGAGATATGAATATACAGGCAGAAAAACTAAATGTATTACAGCAAATTATAAACACCGATGATGTTAGCTTAATTAAAGATATTAAAGCTTTGATTGATAACAGGGATTTGGATTGGTTTGATGGCCTGAGCAAAAAACAACAGGCCGATGTTGAAGAGGGCCTGGCACAATTAGATAATGGTAAGTCATTCAGCCATGAAGAGGCAAAAAAAAGATTCGGTTTTAAATGACAATAATCTGGTCTGAAAAAGCCGGCGAGACCTTTCAAAGGAATATTGACTATCTTTTGGAAAACTGGCCCGAGGTAGAATCAAAGAAATTTATTGAAAGGGTTTTCCAGTATCTTGATACCCTGGCCAAAGAACCTTTTATTGCACGTAAAACTTATAAAACAAAACACACCTATATAGGGGTCATCATACCGCAAATTTCGGTAATCTACCGTATTAAACCCCGGAGCAAAATTATAGAATTGGTTACTTTTATAGATAACAGGCAAAGCCTGAAAAAAAACAGACGCCTGCTTTAAAAGTGAAGCTCCGGTATGGTATTAGGTTTTGATAGCAGGTATCTGGATAGATGGACAAAGGACTTTCGGACAAAAGACAAAGGACTTTCGGACAAAGGAAATGTATGTTATGCAGGGCACATTTTGATACTGCTGGCGCCAAATTTGAGTAAAAAGATTCAATTTGTCAAAATCTTAAATACTTGACTGTCAGTATAAATGATGTTCCATGCCCTGTTTTGACAAAATATAAAGCGTTGATAATCAACACCAAAGCGTTCCACGCCGTTCGGGGTGTACCAGGCGTTCCGATGGAACGGTTTTTAGTATCAAGTATCAAGACAGCTGCATTGATTTTTTGTCCGAAAGTCTTTTGTCCGAAAGTCCGAAAGTCCGAACGTCCGAAAGTCAAATCTTGATACTAACTACTTGATACTATCTACTTCCTTTCGCCTTTCCGCTTTTTTTCCTAATTTTGCGCATCCTTTCAAAATAAAACAATATTACCTTGGAGCACCAGGAATTAACCACCGTTGAAACCGCCAAAGATTTAGGCTTACTACCCGAAGAATTTGAACGTATTATAGAGATATTAGGGCGCGTGCCCAACTTTACCGAGCTATCCATCTTCGCGGTAATGTGGAGCGAACACTGCTCGTACAAAAACTCCATCACCTGGCTAAAAACCCTGCCTAAAGACAGCGACCGCATGCTGGCCAAAGCAGGCGAAGAAAACGCCGGCCTGGTTGACCTTGGCGATGGCATTGGCTGCGCCTTCAAAATAGAATCACATAACCATCCATCAGCCCTTGAACCTTACCAGGGCGCGGCAACAGGCGTGGGCGGTATCAACCGCGATATATTCACTATGGGTGCAAGGCCCATTGCCCAGCTAAATTCCCTGCGCTTCGGCGACCTTAAACTGGAGAAAACCCAGTGGCTGGTTAAGGGCGTGGTAAAAGGCATCAGTCACTACGGCAACGCCTTTGGTATCCCAACCGTTGGCGGCGAATTGTTTTTTGACGATTGCTACAATGTAAACCCATTGGTGAATGCCATGTCGGCAGGTATTGTTAAGGCGGGCGAAACCGTCTCTGCAACCTCATACGGCGTGGGTAACCCTGTTTATATAGTAGGTTCTGCCACAGGTAAAGATGGCATCCATGGCGCGGCGTTCGCGTCGAAGGATATCAGTAAAGATTCGGTGAACGATCTTCCTGCCGTACAGGTAGGCGATCCTTTCCAGGAGAAGCTGTTGTTAGAGGCTACCTTAGAAGTTATTAAAACCGGCGCCGTGGTTGGTATGCAGGATATGGGCGCTGCCGGTATCATTTGCTCCAACTCCGAAATGAGCGCCAAAGGCGAGCACGGTATGCGTATYGACCTGGATTTGGTACCTACCCGCCAGGCTAACATGAAGCCCTACGAGATCCTGCTTTCTGAATCACAGGAGCGCATGCTGATTGTGGTGCATAAAGGCCGCGAAAAAGAGGTGGAAGCCGTATTTGATAAATGGGACCTTAACTGCGCGATCATAGGCGAGGTTACTGATACCCAGCGTTTAGAGTACTACATGCATGGCGAAAAAGTAGCCGATGTACCTGCCGACGACCTTGTTTTAGGCGGTGGCGCCCCGGTTTACGAACGCGAATACCGCGAGCCTGCTTACTATGCTATTAACCAGCAATTTAATATAGATGATGTGCCGGAACCTGCCAACCTGGTTGAAGTTGCTGAGCATTTATCTGCACACCCTAACCTGGCATCAAAACGTTGGGTAACCGACCAGTACGATAGCATGGTAGGCGTACAAACCATGACAGCCAATCTGGCCTGCGATGCAGCCGTTGTAGCCGTTAAGGATACCAACAAAGCCATTGTATTAACAACAGATTGTAACTCCCGCTACGTATACGCCGATCCTTACAAGGGTACCGCTATTGCCGTAGCCGAGGCTGCCCGTAACATTACCTGCGCCGGTGGCGAGCCTGTGGCTATCACCAACTGCTTAAACTTTGGTAACCCTTACAACCCCGAGGTATACTGGCAGTTTGTAAGCGCCATTAAAGGTATGGGCGATGCCTGCCGCAAGTTTGAAACTCCTGTTACCGGCGGTAATGTGAGCTTTTATAACCAATCTGCAGATGGTGGCTCTGTATTCCCAACGCCTACCATTGGTATGCTGGGTGTAATGGAAGATACCGAAAATATCATGACCGCCGATTTTAAACAACCCGGCGATTTGATCTACCTGATAGGCGAATCGGTAAATGATATCGCTTCATCACAATACCTGGCCTCATGGCATAAAATCACCGCTTGCCCGGCCCCGTATTTTGATATTGATAAAGAGTATGCTATACAGCAAACCATTAAAGAGCTCATCAAACACCGTGTGCTTGAAAGCGCCCATGATGTGGCCGATGGTGGTTTATACACCTGCCTGTTGGAATCAGCCATGCCAAATGGTTTAGGTTTTGATATTTCTACAGATGATACCATCCGCAAGGATGCCTTCCTTTTCGGCGAGGCGCAGGGTAGGGTAGTGGTAACCGTAGCACCCGAGGAGCAGGAACGCTTTATTGAGTTTATGGCCACCAGCGAAACGGAGTTTAGTCTGCTGGGTACTGTAAACAATGGTTTCCTTAATGTTGACGAAGAACTGTTTGGCCACGTTACCGATGTGAAAATGGTTCATAGCAATGTACTACACTCTATTTTAGGCGAATAATGCTGAAACTAACCCGGGTACACCACATCGCTATCATTTGTTCCGACTATGAAAAGTCCAAACATTTTTACAGCCAGGTACTGGGTTTAAAAATAGTGCGCGAGGTATATCGCCAAGCACGACAATCATACAAGCTTGATCTGGAAGTGGGCGACCGCTACCAGATTGAGCTTTTTTCATTTCCGGAACCCGCTCCACGTCCGTCACACCCTGAAGCCGCCGGCCTGCGCCACCTGGCTTTTGAGGTAGATAATTTGGACGACGCCGTTTATCGCCTGCAGGAATTTGAGGTAGAGGTAGAGCCTATCCGGGTGGATGAACTTACCAATAAACGCTTTACCTTCTTTGCAGATCCGGATGGCTTGCCGCTGGAGTTGTATGAGCGGTAGGGTAGCAGAGAAGTCATGCTGAACTTGTTTCAGCATCCCATGTGCAAAGTTTGCAGCACGCGGGATGCTGCTGTAAAAAACCTGTAAATCAAGGCCCTCTCCAAAGGAGAGGGTTGAGTGAGGCTTCTACAATTTATCCATTTCCCCCTTCACAAACTCTGCCAGTTCCTTCACATATGCCGCGCTGAAATCAAACTTGATGCCCGCGGTTTCATAAATTTCTTTTATGGTTTTGGTATAGCCAAGTTTAAGGGCATCGAGGTATTGTTTCAGGCCTTTCTCCGGGTTCTCTTTATAGTTTTTCCACACCGCGATAGCGCCTAACTGTGCCATCCCGTATTCAATATAGTAAAACGGTACCTCAAAGATGTGCAGCTGTTTTTGCCACAGGTTGGCTTCGGCATCCGGGTGTTCGCTCCAATCCACAAAGCCTGCGCCAAATGGCTCATAAATCTCTATCCAGGCGGTTTTACGGTCGACATCTGTATGGCCTGGGTTAGTATAGATCCAATGTTGAAACTGGTCGACCACGGCCACCCATGGCAGGGTTTTAAGTACATCGAAAAGCTGGTCGCGTTTGGCGCGCTTAAGGTCTTCTTCGTTATCAAAAAACACATCCCAGTTATCCATCGATATCAACTCCATCGACATGGAAGCCAGTTCGGCAACTTCAGACGGGCAATGTTTAAAATCGTTCAGCTCCAGGTCGGCAGTCAAAAAAGTATGCACCGCGTGGCCGCCTTCATGTACCATGGTGGTTAAATCGCGGAAGGTATTGGCCGAGTTCATGAATATGAACGGGGCTCCCGTTTCTGATAGCGGGTAGTTATAGCCACCGGGTGCTTTGCCCTTACGGCTTTCCACATCAAACAGGTTATTATCCTTCATGATCTCCAAACGTTCGCCCAGGTAACGGTTAATGTTACTAAAGCACTGAATAGATTTCTCAATCAGCTCGCTGCCATTTTGAAATGGTTTTAAGGCCGGTTTGCCAGATACATCCACATCCATATCCCATGGCTTTAAAACTGGCAGGGTAAGGGCTTTCTTGCGTTTTTCTGCCTCCCCACGAAGGATAGGTACAATTTCTTTTTCGATAGCTTCATGGAAGAGGTAACAATCGTGCGGCGTATAATCAAACCTGCCAAGCGCCTGGAACATGTAATCCCTGAAGTTTTCGAAACCGGCGTTTAGCGCCACGGTATGACGCAATTTGCGCAGGTGATCAAATAGCGTATCTAAGGTGTCCTTATCCTGCAAACGGCGGGCAGTTATCTTTTCCCAGGCCTCCTGGCGTTTGGCCCGGTCGGTACCTTTTAAAAATACGGAAGCCTGCTCTAAAGTAAACTCCTTGTCATCAATATGCACCGACATGGCACCGGTGATCGATTGGTATTTTTGCTGCTCTACCTGGATCTCGGTTTGTACCGGGATGTTTTCCTCTCGGAAAAGCTCTAAGCTCTTTTTGATGGCTCTTAAAAAGATGAAATACTTTTCGCCGTCAAGCTGATCGATGTATTCACTTGCTACCAGCTTTTTGTTTAAACTGTTATCATAAGGGGCAATTTTAGGCGATATCTCTGTTGCAAAATACTGGAAGTTTTGTAGTAGTTCTTCGCTGGTGGTATCGCAGGTCATGCGGATATAACGCCAGGCCGAATCCTCTTCCAAAGCGGCTTCCAATTCGCTCCTGTCATGCAGCCATTTTTCCAGTTCTTTAACCGAATTGATAGGGCGGTCAAGTAGTTCTTTATAAATGGGTTCAAGTATTTCCCATTTGATATCGAGCGTAGCCGGGATATATGTTCTTGTTTTTTTGTGGATCATTTTTTTAGATATGCAAATTATAGATGTGCAAATATGCAGATTAGTACGGAAGTTTTTTTGATCCGAAGGTCAAAAGTGTAAAGCCTGGAAAGTGTTTAATTCATATGTTCTAAGGAGGAAATCTAAAACAGAAAGCCCGAAAGCTGTTTTCGCCTTTCGGGCTTTACTGACACCAGACCTTTTCTGAATTATGCTTTTGCCTTGTACAATGTCTTCGACAGCTCCTTTAATCCGTCTTCATAGCTTGTTGGGTTAAAATTAAAGGCTTTCTCAAATTTGCTGCTGTCGAAAATGTAATCGTGATCATACTGGTAATACATCTCCACAGCTCCCATTACTACTTTTTGGAACAGGCCTGTTAGCCATAACATTAACTTGTTGATGCGCATAAATTTAGGCTTTACGTTATAAACCTGGGCTGCAATATCTATAAACTGCTTGCCGGTAATAGCTGGCGGAGCAGGCAAGTGCCATACCTGGTTATCGCTATCCGGGTTTTGCCCAAGCAAAAACATGGCTTTGCCTGCATCAGGAATGTAGATGAAATTATGTTTCTTATCCGGATTGCCTATCCATTGGGCTGTTTGCTTTGCTGCGTATTTGGTAAGCACCATCATATCAACAAAACTGTTTAGTGAGTCGGTACCATAAAAGTCGGGTGCACGGGCAATAGTAGCACGGATGTTCCCGGCTTTTACCTCGTTCATCAGCATATCGGCAATGCCTGCACGTACCAGGCCCTTTTTACTGTTGGGATGATAGGGCGTATCCTCTGTCATAGCTCCGTTAACTAAGCCGTACATGTATACGTTATCAAAAAATATCAATCGTGCGCCTGTTGCTTTAGTAACGTTGATGACGTTCTGCATAATGATGGGCCATTGTACTTTCCAGATGGCTGCATCATAAACCAGGCCGGCAACAAGATAAATCACCGTTGACCCTTTTGCCGCGGATAATACTTCTTCGTAATTCAACAGGTTGGCTTTTTGCCAGGTTATGTTTTTACCGGTAAATTTTACCGGTTTGCGGCTAACCAAACAGATAGTTTCGCTGGTGTTCATCAATTCGCGGGTGAGGGCATTTGCCACTGCGCCCCCGGCTCCTAATATAGTATGCATAGTTTTTTCGTTTTTGTTACAACAAAGATATAGCGTCGTTGAAGGTCAAAACGTTAACAAAAGATAAGAAAAACACGATTTAAAGATTATGCAGGATTGATAGGATTTCCTGTGCAAATTTCAGGCTTCAGACGTACAGATAATCATAAAAATCGCTGTTAAATTGATCAACGAAATGATCAAATCTTCATCTTGAATAGACAACAGGCTTTGGCTTTAACCCTTCGGCTTTCAGCTCATCATGCACTTATTTTCATGATCCTTCTCCTGATCCGCGAAAGCGAAACGGGGGTGATCCCTAAAAAGTTGGCAATATAATGCTGTGGGATGCGCTGTAGCACTTCGCCGCCGGTTTCCAATAGTTTATTGTAACGTTCTTCGGGAGTTTGTGTTATAAAGGATGTTACACGGTCTTCGTAGCAGATAAGATAATGCTCGGCTACCAATCTGCCAAAACGCTCCATTTTGTGCCCGATGAGTTCATGGGCATAAGCCTGTTGCATGGCTTTATAGCTAAGCGTAACTATTTGTGTATCCTCCAGGGCCTGGATATAATTGGAACCTGGGGTATCGGTTAAGAAGCTTTTATATGAGCAAAGCAGTTCGTCCTCGAAGCTGAAGTAACCGGTTATCTCTTCGCCATCTTTAACATGAAAATATCGTACAGAGCCTTTTACAATAAACCCTATGTGGCTGCAAACCTTATCCGGTTCGGCAAAGTTTTTCTTTTTTTTAAGTTTACATATTTCCAATAGGGGTAATAAGATCTGCCATTCCGCATCATTCATCGAAACGTATACTTCAACGTGTTCTCTGAATTTATTGATGGCGGTTAGTGTTTCCATATCCTGTCTAAAAGAAATAATACAGCAAATACTACGCTGGCAATGCCATTGGTGGTCATAAAGGCAAAGTTTACGCGGCTCAAGTCGTTAGGCTTTACCAGCAAATGCTGGTAGATAAGCATTGCGCAGAAGAAAGCAATACCCACATAATAAAGAATACCCACCTGCGTAAAAAATATCGGCATCATAATGAAC
>NZ_JBFUKF010000123.1:0-14279 GCF_056400985.1 Mucilaginibacter sp. P4_G9
GACCAGTATGGCATTGGCCGCGCTGAAGTGATCAAAGGACCGGCCAGCCTAACCTATGGCTCTGACGCCATAGCCGGGGTAATTAACCTTATCCCCGCTATTCCCAATGGAGCTGATAGTGTGTTAAAAGGCGATTATGTGGCAGATTATCATACCAATAACGGTATGATAGGCACGTCGCTGGGCTTAGCTTATAAAAAAAATGACTGGAAATATGCATTCAGGGCCACGGCCAAAACAGCACATGATTACCGTAATAAAATTGACGGACTTGTTTACAATACCGGTTTCAGGGAGTATAATTTATCGGGCATGGTTAGGGTTGATAAAAAATGGGGGTACTGGCAAATGGCCGCTACATTATATGATAACCGGCAGGAGATTCCAGATGGCAGCCGCGATTCGCTTACCAGGCAATTTACCAGGCAGGTGAATGAAGTTGCTAATGACAATATTAAACAAAGACCTTTGGTAAGCAATGATGAATTAAACTCCTATTCCATTGCGCCGCTGCATCAGCGTATTCAGCATTACCGCGTTTATACCCATAACCAGGTAAAATTGGGCAACGGTAACCTGGATGCCTCGCTGGGTTTACAGCAAAGCATCCGCAGGGAATATAACCACCCCACTTTGGCACAGCAGCCTGGTTTATATGTAGTGCTAAATACCCTTAATTACGACCTGAAATACAATTTGCCCACCTTTGGCGGTATAGAAAGTACAGTAGGCGTTAATGGTATGTACCAGGCCAACCGCAGCAAGGCGGCTACAGATTTTCCCATTCCTGATTATAACTTATTTGATGCAGGTACATTCTTTTTCGCCAGGAAAAGCTTTGGAAAGCTCGACCTTTCGGGCGGAATAAGGTATGATAATCGCCATATCAGTTGGAATGATTTTTATGTAGGCCCTAATCCTAAAAACGGCTTTGAGCAGCAGGTTAAATTACCTGATACCGCCGGCGCGCATTTACAATTCCCTGCGTTTAAGCATGTTTATAAAGGCTTTTCGGGCAGTTTAGGATTAACATATAACATCAGCGACCGTTTATTGGTAAAAGCAAATATTGCGAGAGGTTACCGTGCGCCCAACATTACCGAGATCGGCTCAAACGGGCTTGATCCGGGCGCGCATATTGTTTACCTGGGCAACCGCGGCTTTAGCCCGGAGTTTAGCCTGCAGGAAGATATCGGAATTATTTCCTATTTGAAGGATGTTGACCTGATAGCCGAGTTTTTTAACAACCAGATTGATAATTACATTTACCAGGCTAAGCTCACCGATGCCAACGGCAACCCGGTAGTGATTGTTGCAGGTAACAGCACTTATGAGTACCAGCAATCAAAAGCCAGGCTTTATGGCGCCGAATTTACCGTTAACCTGCATCCGCAACATATTAAATGGCTTGCGTTTAATAACAGCATGTCCTATGTTACCGGTATCAACCAAAATCAACAGCTGATAGATAAATCAAATGGCGCGGCAAAATACCTGCCTTTTATCCCGCCGCTGCATATCCGGTCGGAATTAAAGGTTACTTTACAACGGGCTTATGGTATGTTTTCAAAAATCTGGTTTAAAACCGAAGCCGATGCATATATGGCTCAAAACCGCTTCTACGCTTTGGATAATACCGAAACAGCCACACCCGGGTATACCCTTATTAATATTGGCGCAGGTGCAACCATTAAAGGAAAATCAGAAAAAACTTTTTGTGAGCTTTTTTTACAGGTTGATAATTTGTTTGATACCGCTTATCAATCCAACCTTAACAGGTTGAAGTATTTTGAATATTACACAGCATCGCCAAACGGGCACCTGGGCATTTACAACATTGGCAGGAACATTAGCTTTAAGGCGATATTTCCGTTT
This sequence comes from Mucilaginibacter sp. P4_G9, assembly GCF_056400985.1. Taxonomy (NCBI): domain Bacteria; kingdom Pseudomonadati; phylum Bacteroidota; class Sphingobacteriia; order Sphingobacteriales; family Sphingobacteriaceae; genus Mucilaginibacter; species Mucilaginibacter sp. P4_G9. The sequence continues at coordinate 1,876 of NZ_JBFUKF010000123.1, forward strand.
TAAAGACGGGAGTATCAACCTTTAAAAATCCGGATTTTTAATTAACAGACCTATATTTTACAATTAGTGTATCTTTATACTGATAAAGGCCAGTTAATTACTACAATGGAAAACTCCGATATCACAGATCCGCTATTTCGCCAGGCTGTAGAAGCTATTGACCGGGGCGATATAATCACGTTGGAAGACCTGGTAACCCAAAACCCGCGCTTAATACATGATAGATTAAACTATCCCGAACCAGGTTATTTTAAGGACCCGTACCTGCTTTGGTTTGTTGCCGATAACCCTATTCGCACGGGCAAATTAGCAGTTAATATTGTTGACATAACCAGGTTACTGATAGGGCTTGTAAAAAATGAGGCCGCCGATACCGCGCAAATGCAACTGGATTATACCCTGGGACTGGTTGCAACCGGACGGATCCCCAAGGAATGCGGTGTACAAATTGAAATGATTGATGTGCTGATTGATGCGGGTGCAAAGCCCGGCGGCGGTTTGGGCGCTTTGGCACACGGCAATATGGAAGCAGCAGCACATCTTATTGATCGGGGAGGTAAACTTACATTGGCCGTAGCAATTGGCCTTGATAGGATGCCGGACGTTATTGATATGACAGCAACCGCAGGTAAAGAAGAATTATTGCTGGCATTGGCCGTGGCCGGTTTTTATGGGAAACCCAACATGGTAGCCTATTTATTGAGTTTAGGGGCCGATCCAAACGGCTATCCTCAAAACAATGCCGGCTTTCATACACATGCTACGCCACTGCACCAGGCTGTGTATTCAGGATCGCTTGATGCGGTGAAACTATTGGTTGAGGCCGGCGCGAGGCTTGATTTAAAAGATAAGGTTTACGAAGGAACGCCATTAGGCTGGGCAGAGTATATGGAAAAGGAAGAAAGCCCGGATGAACAGATGAGACGGAACTTTAAAGCTATTGCCGAATATTTGAGGGGCATAAGTCCAGCCAGGCCCACCACAGAAAAGGGGATTTAAAATAAAAGTCTGTTCCCGTAGTTTGTGTATTCACCTACTACTTTTAGCCGAAAGGGATACTTTTTTAGAGGGATTATTTTTTCGTTGTGCCCTCCGCTTTTACCATTATCTTTATGGCATCCCATTAGCTGTATTTTTATGCCCCTACCTATAAAAAAAGTCATATTAAAAACACTCAAAATATTTGGCGTTACCCTGGTGAGCCTGTTAGCATTAATGTTTTTGCTGCCCTACCTTTTTCCGCAAACCATCACTAATAAAATAAAACAATGGGCTGGTGGCAGTATCAATGGCAAGCTCAATTTTTCGGGTACCAGTCTTTCGTTTTTTAAAAAATTCCCGGCGCTTACACTCACGCTGAATGATTTTTCGCTTAACGGCAGTGCGCCTTTTCAGCTTGATACGTTGGTGGCAGCTAAGGAGGTTTCACTGGCAATTGACCTATCGTCGGTGTTTAAAAGCAAAATCAATATCAACCGTATTTATTTAAGTAAAGCTACCATCAATATTGAGGTAGATAGTGCAGGGCATGCCAATTATAATGTGTACAAATCAAAAAACGCGCAGCCTGCCGCGGCGGCGGATACTGCAAGCGCCTCATTAGGTATTGAGCAGATATTGATAGAGAAAAGCCATTTAGTTTATAACGACAGATCAATACCAATGCTGGTTAATGCCAGCGACTTTAACTACAAAGGCAGCGGCGACTTAAGTAAAGATGTGTTTGACCTGTACACCCATACCGAAATTGGCTCGGTAGATTTTACTTACGCGGGGCAGCCTTACATCTTTCATAAAAAAGTAAATGCCGACCTGGTTACCAGTATTAATACAAAATCGTTTGCGTTTATATTTCAAAAAAATAACCTGATGATTAACCAGCTGCCTGTTGAGTTTAAAGGCCGGTTTGAGTTTTTAAATGATGGCTATGGTATGGATTTCAGGATTAAATCTGAGCAAAGCGACCTGAGCGATATTTTTACCGCACTGCCTGCTCAATACGCCAAATGGATTGATGATACCGAGCTGAACGGAACCGGAAAAATAACCATGTCGCTTATTGGTAAATACATTGCCGCAACCAAAACAATGCCCGACCTGGATTTCAGCATGAAGGTGCGCAATGGTTATATAGCCAATAAAAACACACCTGAACCGGTAAAAAATCTGTATCTCAACATGGATGCCAAAGTACCCGGTTGTAATCCCGATAGCCTTAACCTGAATATCGATTCGGTATATTTCAATATCGGGAAAGATTATTTTGGTTCGGTGATTAAGGTAAAAGGTATTAAATCGCCAACTGTTTTTGCCAAGATCAATACAGAGATCGACCTGGAGAAATGGAACAAGGCATTTGGTGTTAAAGCATTTGATGTAAGGGGCAGGTACTCCCTGCACATGATAGCCGATGGTAAATACGCTACCGGGATAAAAAAGACCGGCATCCGGCATCACGTTGATACAGTAATAACCAGCATACCTAAATTTACGCTGCACTCAGGTTTCAGGGATGGGTATTTTAAGTATTCCAAATTACCCGAAGCCATGAAAAATATCAGCTTTAACCTGGATGCCAATTGTCCCGATCATAACCCCGAGCATGCCACCATGGCCATGACCAACCTTAACATTAATGCACTAAATAACTATATAAAAGGCTATTTAAAATTGAGCAACACAGCAGGCGCTATGATTGACGCCAACCTGAAAGCGAAATTTAACCTAAGTGATATAAAGCAATTTTACCCTGTGGATAGTATCGACCTGCGTGGCAACCTTGATGCTGATGTGCAAACCAAAGGCCATTATATCCCGGCCCGCAGGATCTTCCCGGTTACCAACGCGCAGATTGATCTGCATGGCGGGTATATTCAAACCAAATACTACCCGCACCCGCTGCAAAATATCGAGGTAAGCACAGCTATCAGCAATAATACCGGCTCATTAAAAGGATTGAAGGTGAATATCAAACCGGTATCCTTTACGTTTGAAGGCCAGCCCTTTATGCTGAAGGCTAACCTCAAAAACTTCGACGATCTGGATTATAGCATCAAATCGCAGGGCTCGCTGGATATCGGTAAAATTTACCAGGTGTTTGCCATGAATGGCTACAATGTAAAAGGCCTTATCAGTACCAACCTATCCTTAAAAGGCAGGCAAAGCGATGCCACTGCCGGCCGGTATAATCAGCTGGCTAACTCGGGCACCATGAAGGTGAAGGATATTACGCTTACGTCCGATTTGTTCCCTAAGCCGTTCCTGGTTAAAACAGGCTTGTTCAGCTTTAACCAGGATAAAATGAAGTTTGATAAGTTTACCGCCAACTACGGTAAATCGGTTATCGTGCTGGATGGCGCATTATCAAACGTGATAGATTATGCCCTTAAACCAAACTCGCCCTTACAAGGGGAGTTTAAACTAACAAGCGGACTTATTATTGCCGATGATTTTATGGCCTTTGCCAGCGGCCCGTCAACGCCGAAAGCCGCTAAACCGGGTGTTATCCTGGTACCCGCCAACCTCGATCTGAATTTTACTGCCGATGTAAAAAAGGTAAAATACAATGGCCTGGATATTAACGATGCCAAAGGGCAAATGAGCATCAGCAAAGGGCAGATTGTTTTAAAGCAAACCGGTTTTACCTTGATAGGCGCCCCGGTAACCATGGATGCTACCTATGGCAGCATCAACCCGCAAAAAGCATATTTTGATTACCATATTGATGCCAGGGAGTTTGAYATAAAAAGGGCCTACCGCGAGGTAAAGCTATTTCATGATATGGCCACATCTGCAGCAAATGCCGAGGGTATTGTATCGCTTGATTATAAACTGAGCGGCAAACTCAACAGCGATATGAAACCGGTATATCCATCACTGAAGGGTGGGGGAGTACTATCGGTAAAAAAGGTTAAAGTAAAGGGTTTTAAACTGTTTGGCGCGGTAGGTAAACAAACCGGGCGCGATAGCCTGGGCGGCAAAAACGATGTAAGTAAAGTAGATATTAAAACCACTATTGCCAATAATATCATCACCATTGAGCGTACCAAAATGCGCATGGCCGGTTTCCGGCCGCGGTTTGAGGGACAGGTAAGTTTTGATGGTAAGCTGAACCTGCAATTTCGCCTTGGCCTGCCGCCATTGGGTATATTTGGCATCCCCATGACCATTACCGGCACACAGGATAAGCCAGTTGTTCACCTGGGTAAAGGGAAGAAGGAAGATGAATTGAAGGAGACGGAGGAATAGATGTGCAGATATGCAGATTTCAGATGTGCAGATTTTTTGGCTATGATTTGTTTGCGGGGCCCGGAATATAGGCAATCATATCATACCTATCGGGGCACGTATACCCAATGTTTGCAGGAATTTTATTGAGTTTACAGCGCATTAACTTATGAGGGAGATTCATTGGCATGTACTGCCCATTTTTCGAGCTTATTAACCACATCATCTAATTTAAATGGCTTGCTTATATAATCGTCCATACCTGCATCCATACAAATTTGCAGGTCGGTTTGAAGCGCATTGGCTGTCATCGCTATAATAAAGGGGCGTGCCGGGAAACGTTTTTTTATTATTTGGGTGGCTTCCAGGCCGTCCATTTTTGGCATTTGTACGTCCATTAAAATAATATCGAATGTTTTTTTATTAACTAAGTCCAGGGCTTCCAGTCCGTCTGCTGCCAACTCAGCTTCATATCCCAGTTTATTCAAAACCTTCATAATCAGTTTTTGGTTCATCTGGTTATCCTCGGCAACCAAAATATTCAATGGGTACTTTTCCGAAAAATTATCAGGTAACTTATGCTTTGCGGCATCGGCATGCGGCAGTTCATGAATGGGTGAATTTAAGTGTTTACCAAGTTCTTTTACAATATGCTTATGTAAAATATGTTGCTTGGCAGGTTTGGTTAATATAGAGCAAAAAAGACCGGGATTATCTTTATGGAAAACATAGCTTATGGAGCTCAAAAGTATTATGGGTAATTCGGGGTATTTATTGCGTATTAAGGTTGCCAGCTCAATTCCGTCCATRAACGGCATTTGCATATCGGTAATAACCAGCTTAAAATCATTGTTATGTTGTGATAATATACTAAGTGCCTGCTTACCCGAATTAGCTATCACCGGGCTTAGCTTCCACTGTTCCAGCTGACCTTTTAAAATGCGGCAATTGGTATCATTGTCATCAACAACCAAAATTTTACTGTTTTCAAAACCATTCATACTATGGTGTACCTGGGTTTGATCGGGCAGCAGGCTTTTGTGCGAGAGGATGGAAAAATGGAAAGTGCTTCCTTTGCCAATTTCGCTTTCAACGCTAATTTTGCCACCCATTAGTTTTACCAGTTGTTCGCTTATAACCAGGCCAAGTCCCGTACCGCCGTACTGGCGGGTTGTTGATGAATCAACCTGCGAAAACGCTTTGAACAACCTGTGCAGCTTATCGGCAGAAATGCCAATACCTGTATCCTTTATCTCAAAGCTTAATTCGATGTGGTTGTCTTCTGAAGCGCTGAGCAGGTGTACTGCTACATAGATCTCGCCTTTTTTTGTAAACTTAATAGCGTTACTTATTAAATTGATCAGGATTTGGCGAAGCCTTAAACTATCGCCAACAATTTGCGACGGCACATCGTAGTCAATCTGGTAAACCAGGTCGAGTTTTAAGTGGGCGGCTTTTAAAGCAAAAACATCAAAAACTTCTTCAATACAAGTGCGCAGGTTGAAATCTTTTTCCTCCAGCTCCATATTACCCGATTCTATTTTAGAAAAATCTAAAATATCATTGATCACCGCCAGCAAATCTTCGCCACAGGTTTGTATCGATTCGGTAAAAGCCCGTTGTTCTTCATCTAAAGGCGTTTCGGCAAGTAAAGAGGCCATCCCGATAACCCCATTCATAGGCGTACGGATCTCGTGGCTCATTGTGGCCAAAAATATACTTTTAGCTTTGTTAGCTTCCGCTGCTTCAAGGGCCGATTTTCTTTCAACCTCTATTGCCTTGGCCAGCTGCGCGGTGCGTTCTTTAACCTGGCGTTCCAGCTCGTCTTTTTGTTTCAATATAGCACGCGTGCGGATGAGGTAAAATGTAGGCCCGCCTGCAACAATAATCACGATAATGATGAGCTTAAACCACCAGGTAAGCCAAAAAGGAGGTTTAATATAAATGCTGATAAATGCGCCTTTGTTATTCCATTTATCATCGTTATTAGATGCCTTAACCCTGAATGTATAATAACCCGGATCAAGGTTGGTATACGTAGCTGTTCGCTTATTGCCCACATAGTTCCAGTCTTTATCAAAGTTTTCGAGCTTATAGGCATATTGGTTTTTTTCGGGAATGGTATAGTTCAGGGCAGCAAATTCAAATGTAAATACCGATTGTTTGTAAGAAAGATTTATGGCGTTTGTTTCGCTGATATCTTTTTGAAGCGGTGAGTTTTTGCCGCCCGCGATAACAGGTTTGTTAAAAATCTGCAAACCTGTTATATAAACGGGAGGAATAAAGTTATTGTCTTTTAAACTATCGGGATAAAAAGTGCTGAATCCGTTAACACCGCCAAAAAACATTTGCCCATCTGCAGTTTTAAAACGGGAATGGCCTTTAAACTCATCTCCCTGCAACCCGTCAGAAATGCCATAGTTTCTGATGATTTTAGTTTTGGGATTAAACCTGGAAATCCCCTTGTTGGTGCTTAGCCAGAAGTTGCCTTTCCCATCTTTCACAATAGTGTAGATCACATTATTTGGCAAACCTTCCCTTTCGGTATATATCGTAAATGTATGGCTGCGCTTGTTAAAATGGTTAAGGCCGCCACCATTTGTACCTATCCACATCTCACCATCGTCTGTTTCGGTTACAGATTCGATAGTGTTGTTTGATATACTGTGTTTGTTTTCCTCATCATGCCGGTAATGCGTAAAATGGCCGGTTTTAGGGTTTAATATATTCAGGCCATTATCGGTACCTATCCACATATTGCCTTGCTTATCCTGGTATGCGGTAGTAACAATATCGCTGCTCAGGCTGTTTTTATCCCGGGGATTGTTCCTGTATTGGGTAAAAAGACCGGTCTTTACGTTATAATAATTAAGGCCGCCTTTCCAGGTCCCTATCCATATATTGCCGTCATGGTCTTTATACATGTTGTTGATATCTGAAATGGAAAGGCTGCGCGGATTGTTTGCCTGGGGCAAGTGATGCGTAAAGGTTCCCTTTTTTTTATCAAACAAATCAAAACCTCCTATATGATAGCCAATACCAATAAGGTTTTTATCTAATGGTACAATTGCCATTACATAATTATTACTTATGGTATTGCTGTTGTTGTCGTCATGCAGGTAATGAGTAAAGGTTTTTTTCTTCCTGTTAAATAAGTTGAGGCCGCCACCATCGGTACCAATCCAAATATTTTCATCGGTGTCGTCGCCCGAGATGGCCAGAACGATATTGTTGCTTAAACTATTTGGGTTGTTTGGGTTTTGCCTGTAGGAGGTAAATTTATTACCAAACCCGGGCAAAAAGTTTACACCGCCCGAATAAGTGCCAATCCAGGTATTTCCTGTATCATCCTTATATAAGCAATAAACAGAGTTACTACCAAGGCTGTGAGGATCATTTGCATCATATTTATAACTAACAAACTTATTAGCCTTGTAATCAAGTACGCTAATTCCACCATTTTCGGTCCCTATCCACAGTTTCCCGTCGCCGCTTTCCAGCATCGAAAGAATATCATTATGGCTGATGCTGTTACTATTATTGGAGTTATGTTTAAAATTTATAAATGAATTGCTTTTGCTGTTGTATAATGCCAGCCCGCCGCCATGCGTCCCTATCCAAATATTGCCCTTACCATCTTTATATACAGCTTTTATCCAGCTGGCGCCAATACTTTTATTGTTGGCAGGGTCATGAACGTAGCCAACAAACTTGCCGTTTTGGGGATTAAAATGATACAGGCCATCATCGGTTCCTATCCATAGCCAGCCATTATTATCCTGGGTAAGCTGGTTTATAAAATCGTTAACTAAACCGTTGGTGGTTTTATCTGTATGTGTGAATTTTTTAAATGAACCATTTGCCGCGTTAAATAAATACAAGCCTTTACTGGTGCCCAGCCAAATCCTCTTTTTATTATCTAAAAAAACAGACCGAACGGCGAAAGTTAAATTGTTACCCGAGTAATGGATAAATGTATTTGTTGCGCGGTCAAATTTGTCAAGGCCGCTTTCGGTTCCAATCCATAAATTACCCGCACCATCTTCCATAATAGCCAATACATAATTGTCAATAATGGTGGCTTTGTTTTTTTGGTCGTGTTTATAGTGTGTAAAATGATAGCCATCATATTTATTTAGGCCATCCTCGGTTCCAAACCACATAAAGCCGCGGCTGTCTTTAATAATGGCAGTTACATGGCTTTGCGAAAGGCCTTCATTGGTACTAAGTCGTTTAAATTGCGGACTTTGCGATTGCGGGTAACACAGGCCGGAGTAAAGCAGGGATATACACGAAAAAAAAAGAAATATCAGCCTCATTTTATGGTGTTGGTGCTTTTCTTGTAAATGTATGTTGTGATTAACTTATGGTTAAAATAAACAATACAAGCTATTAAGCCAAATTGTAATTATGTTAGTTTGTTAACTCATAGGATGACCTTCGCTAAAATAATAAATTACTATTATAAAAAAACGCGTTTTTTTGGCTTTAGTATACTAATAGTTTACTTATTTAAATGATGGGTAACTGCTGTTTTGTTTTTTAATTTTCAGTTTTTATAAAAGTGCCGGGCTGGTACTTATTAATAATGGAAAGGATTTTATTTTTTTGCTTTTATAATAAATGCCGCAGGTTATATAGCTGTTGTTTTAAGTTAATCAGTGTTTTACATGGTACGGAAATAACCGGGAAATTGTTTCAGTTTATTGCCTTTTAGTTAAACGGATATCTTTTCGTGATTGCGGGGCAAGCCTCCTCTAAATCTCCCCCGGAATGGGAGACTTGATAAATTCTTATTTCCGGGGAGTGTTGGGCGGGGCTGATGCTTCGTGCCTACCTATAAGGTGTAAAGGCCTGTCAGTCTGAGCCTGTCGAAGACTCGTGCGGAGAGGCCTTTGCCCGCTATGTTTCGACGGAGATCAGTATGACGAATTCCGTTTTAGATAACCATCGGCTTTGAACGCTGGCATCGACTCACCCCGACCAGGCTCCGCCGGTCGATCCTCCTCTCCGGCTTATGCCGCAAAGAGGGTTAAGCTCAATTTTTATTTTTTAGACCCTCTATGCGACGCAGTCGGAGGGGCAGACGGGCATAGCCTCGTCGGGGTGAGTCGACTCGCAGCCATACGATATACGTCATTTCCCGTTCAGCGTTTCGCGAAATTTTACAACTACCCATGACGTGGTTGCAAAAAAGCCATTTGTCATGCTGAACGCTTGAAGCATCTATTATTCGCCATGCTTCTTCGCCCTGTACAGTCTGCGAATAGATCCTTCACTGCGTTCAGGATGACAAACCTTTTAAAACGTCATGCCTATATTTTTAAACAGCTTCTTATAAAAGTTTTTATAATTATGTATATTACATTCAATTATAGATAAATAGCCCATCGTGTTTTAGATAATAAGCGATGTGATTTTATTGTTATGATAATTTTTTAACTCGAAATGCTCCTGTTTAAATAATTTGGATTGATGAATGAGGAACCGCGCTTTCGGGCTGTAAAACATTTTGAGAATTTAGAATTGGAAGACGGCCGGGAACTATGCAAATGGGGGCATTTACAAGAGAATTAATGCCTTGTGAATCGTATTTTTATGCAACTACACAATGGGACAGTTTATTTTTTGTTAGTGGCTGCAGCAGTATGTAGCCGTATTTATACCAAACCTTATTACTTCTATGCTACCGAATAGACCTACACCACAAAAGATACAAATACAGGAAAGTACCTCCCATGACCTGATGGCATTTTTTAATGCGATGGATGAGGTTTTCTTTTCTGTTGATATGATAAATATGCAGGTATTGCAGCTATCGCAGGCCTGTGAAAAACTGTATGGTTATAAAGCCGCGGATTTTATTGCCGGCAAGGAATTATGGTTTGATGTGATTTACCCCGGGGATGAACACATTGTTATTAAAGAGCAAAAAAGATTAGAACAAGGAGAACTGGCTAACAGTCAATACCGCATTATACGCAAAGATGGGGCGATATGCTGGGTGGAGAAAAAGACTATTCCTATCCTGGATGAAACCGGGCAATTAATAAGAACAGAGGGGATTATCAGGGATATTACTTCTGGCAAAGCCGAAAAGGAAACGCTTAGATTGAGCGAAGAGCTATACCGGCAGATTGTTGAAACCGCGCAGGAAGGCATTTGGACAATTGATGAAAACGAAAAAACAAACTTTGTAAACATAAAGATAGCGGATATCCTGGGTTACTCTGCCGAAGAGATGATGGGAAAAGAGCTTTATGATTTTATGGATGAAGAGGGCAAGGCATACGCGATAGCCTGCATGGAAAGGAGAAGAAATGGGGCAAAAGAGAATTTAAATATCAGGTATGTAAAAAAGAGCGGCGAGGATGTATGGGCAAACATATCGGCCAATCCAATTTTTGACAAAACGGGTAAGTACAAGGGCGCTCTTGCTATGGTAACAGATATTACCCAGAGTAAACAGGATCAGGAGGCGCTTCAAAAATCCGAAGCAAACCTCCGCGCCATTTTTGACAATACTGATATAGCCTACGTGTTGTTTGATGACGGACTCAACATTGTTTCTTTTAATACCCTGGCACAGAAGTATGCGGGAGAACGGAAAAGCAAAATGCTGGAGATTGGTCTGCCCATGAAAGCCTATTTCACTGCAGAAAAATGGGCTTTCATGGAGGAAATGCTTGTTAAAGTTATCCTGAACGGAAGTACTGAATATGAAATAAGTTATCCAAAAACCGATGGCACCGTAGAATGGTACCTAATAGAATGGTTTGTTGTAAAAAACAGTGAGCATAAGCATTGTGGTTTTGTAGCGGCTAACAAGAATATTACAGGACATAAGATTGCCGAACTTGAACGCGAAAGGATAACGGCCGATCTTATTAAGCAAAATAAAGATCTTGAGCATTTTACCTATATCATATCGCATAACCTGCGTGCGCCGGTTGCCAATATCATCGGTCTGTCGTACCTGTTTGATGAAAAAGATGGCACATTAAATGAAATGCATGAGGTACTTGAAAAAGCTTCGCAATCGGCAAAAAACATTGATGCGGTTATCCAGGATCTCAACCAGATTTTGCAGACCAGGAAGGTAGTAAATGAAAAAAAAGAAACGGTGTATTTCAGCAGCCTGGTGAATGATATTAAGGTTGATATGCAGTATATCATCGCAGACGAAAACGTTTATTTTGAATGCGCTTTTGATGACATTGGCTCGATGTTTACTATCCGGAGTTTTCTTTACAGCGTTTTTTATAATATTATTTCAAACAGCATCAAATATCGGCGGGTTGGTATTGTGCCGCTTATTCATATTGAAAGCCAGCAGCTCGAAGATAAAATCAGGCTCACTTTTAAGGATAATGGTAAGGGGATCGACCTCGCCAAGAATGCCGCCGACTTGTTTGGATTGTACAAACGTTTTGATACCACCATGGAAGGCAAGGGTATGGGCCTTTTTATGGTTAAAACACAGGTTGAAGCTTTAGGCGGCAGTATAAAATTAAAAAGCAAAATAACAGAGGGGACTGAAGTTATTTTAGAATTTCCGTTTACAAAAACGGATGTCTAAACAGGATAAACCTTATTTTTTTTACGCGAAGACGCAAAGAATATGGATGAAAATGAACTATCCAAAATAATCGTTAATTCAGCCTTTGAAATTCATTATCAGCTTGGTCCGGGTCTTTTGGATGGATATTCCGAAGCCATTGATCACTGCATTCCGGAAAAGAGTTCGGGGTGTTCCGTTACACTTTGACCATACTAAATGGCTAATTTAAAAATTTGAAATTATTATTCAACAACACAACTCATTGATCTAATGCGCACGGAACAGCATGGTCAAGCATTCCGGAATGTCCAGCAAAAGGGGTACTTCGGAAAGAAAGCCGAAAGTACCCGAAAACTAACTGTTGTAGAGCCCTGTAACAAAGCAAATCCAACCAAAGCGTGTTGACCATCTCTGAAATGTATAAAACCTATCCGGAAATGTATAAGTAGCCTTACGCTGCGCTGTTGAACTTTGCTATATAAATTAAAACTTTAAAAAGATGAAAACAACAGCATCAAAAATTGTCCTTGTAACCGGCGGGAGCCGCGGAATAGGAAAAAGTATTGCGTTAAATGCCGCTCAACGTGGCATTGATGTTATCCTCACATACAACAGC
>NZ_JBFUKF010000124.1:0-14227 GCF_056400985.1 Mucilaginibacter sp. P4_G9
GTATAAAACTAGCCAATAAATGTATGATAATGGCAGGAATTGCTTACAATCTTAAGAAGTTAATTAAATATGGAGGGAATAGGCTTTGGCATGAGATTTTAAGCTTATTAGAGCCTTTTAAGACATCTGATTTTTATTGCGCTTAAATCAGATGCCAGGCTAAAATGATCGCACAACTTAGTTTATTGTTCGTTAAAGGGTTAGTTGTGCAACAGCCACGACACGCGTGCGCCAGCGATGGGCTGTAAGTCAAGACAAAACACGTGTAGTTACACCGAAATCACATTAAACGGAAATATGAAAGCATTAGCAGTTTTGACTGGAGTTATTTTTATCATTGTATCAACACTTTTAATTAAGAACGATTATTTGCGATGGCAGATTCAACAGAATGGCACAATCGTCAAGATGCATATCATTGAAATTCCCTCCATTTGTAGTGGTACAAAAGCCAAATATTTTATGAAAGTAAGCTATGATGGTAAAATATTATCGAAGCAAATAGGAGCAAATTCTTGCAATAAATACAAGGTTGGTGATTTTATTTCTATGAAGTATCTTGATGGAGAAGATCAGATTTTATTTCCTGAAGAAAGTATAATAGGTAATGCTGTTTCGTTAATTTTGCTGTTGTTCTTTGGCGTTTTTATCGTTTTTTATGCATTGAAAGCCTTGTGAGGAATCAGATCATATTCCGGATGCCGATCATACCATGCGCGTAACTTTTATGAGTAATTGTACATCTGGCATGCGGGCCGCAAGCCGGGGACGCTGGCGGCAGCGGACATTGAAAGCCGACACAAAGAAAACTGCTATAAAGATAAATCAGATTTAATGATGAAAAAAATAAAGGATATTTTCCCATTAATTTTTGTATTTACCATACTTAGCGTGTTTGCCTATAAATGTGTGAGTGGTAATAGAGACGATAAAAAGCTGGCTACTGAATCCGAACAATTAAAGGCCGTTATTATAAATGAAAAAAATAACTTCCCTAACAGTTCTGTTTCTCACGAGTTTTCGTATTCATATCAATTTAGTTTAGGAGGGAAATATTATAAGGGCAATTCCCTGGATTCGAAATTTAAAATAGGGGACTCAATATTGATTAAGTATGTAAAATCAGATCCCAATATAAATGCTCCTGTAATACCATAACGTGCCTCCGCTGGTGCACACGTGTCGCGTGTACCGCGCTGAAAGGTGAACGCCATACTAAGTATTGAATTTGCAAATCCCGGATGTTACTTTCATCCGGTTTTTTTGTACCCAAAAGTTGCGTAAAGGATTGGCGTGGATACAGGCCTCGCGCCTAAGGCCTTGAAGGCGTATGAACAGAAAGCCTGACCGCCGCTTCTACCAGCGGCGGATACGTCCAAATAACAAAACCAGTACCCTTATAATGCCCGGCTGGTTCAAACTTTCACTTCGGGATAAAGCCTTGCGCCCTGGTTATGCACACATTATAATAAGGTTATTTAAATTATCCACCACCTTTGTATAACAACAGTAATTTACTTAAATTTAAATTACTATTGTTAACCTAATACCCTCATAATCATGACCTTTACTTTTAGATTTTTTCCGTTTAAGGATTTTATATTTTCCATTATACCAACCATAGGTACTTATGGCGGCTTCCTGGATGGCATTATTACTTTCCCCAATAAATGGGTGGCCTTTGGATCGGGATTGGTGGTATCTGTTATCCTGGGCATCATCTTCCATGCCGAAAATAAACGCAACTACCGGCAGTCGCTGGCCGAAATACTGGCCATGGGTTATTTTATGAATTTTACCGGCAGGCTGGCTAAACTTTTAAAGGGGAGGGCCGATATTAACTTTTCTTTTCCGGATGCCCATCTTAAAGCTTACGCGCCCGGCAAGGTTAACGTTAAGGTAGGCATCCCGGCCACGCTAAACGCCCTGGTGCAATACTGCAATATGGTAGAGGCCCAGGCCGAGGTTGTATACATCAGGGAGTCGACAAAAAACGATCCTTACTGGGTACGGGCAAAAAAAGAAACGGATGGCACCATAACCATTTACGAGTTCCCGCGAACCTTGTTCGCCCTTTCAAGGTACCTGGAAAAAGAATTTGAAAACCAGGAGAAGGCCGAAAAAAACTCAAAAAAGATTTATAAGTACTTTGACGAAAAGTTAAAGCAATTAAAAATACAGCACAGCAACGAGTTCCCCAACGACAGGATTAAGTTTGAATATGTATAAGATCCCAAACCTGCCAGCTTATTTATTTTTATTCAACACCTCGTCAAAATTAATGAACAGGCCGGCTTTGCCGTCGTCGTCATAAATCCCTCCTGCTATAATGCTTTGCCCTGTAACAGCGGGGTTATTGCCATGTCCCAAAGGCCAGGAACCTTTGGCATTGGATACCCCGAAACCGGCATAAGAGGCCGCTTTAATGGCAAAATCGGTACAGTTGTTTTTGGATAGATGATACTCCAGGCCATCGTACCTTTTGGTTAGCGCCAGGATGCGCTCAAATCTTTTTTTGGTAATAAACTTGCCCATAACCTCATCCCATTTGTGCCCGCGGTCGTTTTTAAATGTTCCTGAGCAGGTTGGATCCAGTGGCGTTGCCGAAAACAGGTTATCCTTCTGCGGATAAAATCCAAAGGAAATAGAAACAGAAGTAGAATCGGTATTATACTTAATGAGGGTAATAAAAGTATGACCGGTATTGGTTAACGCAAATACTTTGGGTTTGCCCGGCACCGGTTGCTTTACATGAAACAGTAAGGCGTAAGCAGCTGCCTTTTTACCATCATTAAATGTATTAACGATACGGTCGTAAGTTATTGCCTTGCTTTTTTCTTCGGTTTTATCGTTTAAGCCGGATGGTTTAGGGTCATTAACAAATACAGAATCGTCCTTGGCGGTAATGGCTAAATAAGCGGTATCTAAGTTTAAATCCCGGTTTGCGGTATCGGCAGATAAGGAATCAACAGGGGGTTGAGATTGCAGTTGGTTATTAACCGCCTGCTTACCCTTATACTGCATTGTTTTAAAAAAACATTTCATGGCCAGGGGGTACAGGCGCAACCTTGCAAATACGTTGGCCAGCCTGTAATATACCTTAACTTTCGCCTGATTATAATTTACCTGGCTGCTACCTGCCGAAAGCTCTTTTAAGTAACCCATCAGCTTTTTCCGCTCCTGGCGGTTATTTAAATGGGTTTCCATACGTTCTATAAGGCTGGCATTATTTTCAATTATTACAGGCGCTTTGCTGGCAGCTACCGGTGTTTTCTTTTCATCAAACAAAACCAGGTTGCTGTAATTGTTATCAAAAATGCTTTTGGCAGTGGTATCGCCTGGCTTTAGTGTATAATGCACCGCTGCCGATAGTTGGGCATGAGCGGGCAAACTGTACAAAATGTAACCTATGATTATAAACGCCTTAAATAAGTGCGTTATGCGATGCGTAATCATAAAAAATGGTCTTTATTTGGATATTATATTAACGTAAATGAATTACAAACAGTACGTGGGGTTTGTTTATCTACAACAACAATAGTTGCAATTATTATAATTAACCAAATGATGAGAAGCGTTTTTCATATGCGATACAAACGTAATAACATTTTAAATAGTCTACAAATTTAGTAGAGTATTTATTAAACTTGCAACATCAACCTTATTTTTAGTTTGATATGACATTGTTAAGATGAAAGAATACGCTTTAATAACGGGTGCAAGCAAAGGCATAGGCAAATCGATGGCTTTATTACTTGCGCAAAAAGGCTATAACTTATTGCTGGTGGCCCGCTCTGAAGCCGAACTGCAGAAATTATCTGTTCACATCAAATCAACATATCATGTTGAAGCACGCTATTTTTTGGCCGATCTGTCGGATGCCGGCTCAGTTATGCGGATTGCGGATTGGTATACAGGTTTATCGGTACCGGTATCCATACTTATAAATAATGCCGGCTATGGCATCTGGGGTAACTTTGATGAATTGAACCTGGCCGATCAAATGCACATGATACGGGTTAATATAGATGCCGTGGTAGCATTATCGCACCATTTACTCCCCGCCTTAAAACTGCAAAAACAAGCATATATATTAAATGTAAGCAGCACCGCGGCTTACCAGGCTGTGCCTACCCTGGCGGTATATGCGGCATCAAAATCATTTGTACTGGCATTCAGCAGGGCTTTACGTTATGAGCTAAAAGATACTGCGGTATCGGTAAGTTGCCTGTGCCCCGGCCCTACCGACACGGGATTTGCTCACCGCGCGGGTATGGACGCGCTGGCCGAGCTGGCAGCCAAATTTAACATGACGCCCGACGAGGTGGCCGGGATAGGCATACGGGGCATGTTTGGTAAAAAAGCCGAGATTGTGCCTGGCTTTTTAAATAAACTATCGGCGGCGGCTGCAAGGCATAGCCCCAAAGCCTTTATTGAGCGCATAACCGCCGGCTTGTACAAGCATTAAAAATATTTTCATGAAAATTTGTTTGGTTTAATAATTTATTTACATTTGCATAGTCTATTAAATACATAGACATTATATACATTGAATAACACGCACCACATATCTTTTGCATGCTCCATGCGAATGCCCTTTCAAACAAGGGTCATGTGCAGCTGTTGTTGTTAATTTCCCCGGGGATCCAATCCTACTTTTAAAAACTGTTTAAAACAGTTCCCATATTTTTTATACTCATTTTCCAGGCATTTTAATACTTATTTTCATGGCAGGCTCATATCAAAAATTCACCTTAAGCTCAACAATTACACCCCAGCAACAAGCTTTTTTTAACCAGCATGGTTTTATTCACTTTACAAACTTCATTAAGCCCGAAACAGTGGCCGATATCATTGATGCATCTGAACAGGTTCAGCAAAACTGGCTTAGCAATAAGGTTGAAAAGATAAATGGCGTACCCATTAAATATGGTAAAGATGTGGATGGCTCCCCTATTGTACAACGCTTTGCTTTTATCAACAAACACCACCCATTGCTTGACGAATTTTCACAGGACCCGCGCTTCCGGGTATTACTAAATCTTATTGGCGAAGGCGCCCGTTTGGGTACCGACGAAAAAGACGGGATGGTTTTTAACCACTATGTAAACGGCCCAGAAAGCAGCTTTACCAAAATGGGCTGGCATACCGATGGATTACGCGATATTTTCCACGGCCAAAAATTAAATCCGATGCTTAACGTGGGCATTCACCTGAGCACCCTTAAACCAGAGAACGGCGGATTAAGAATTTTACCCGGAACGCACCAACAGAATCTTTACCAGATGCTTTTCCGTAAAAAGTATTTCTTAGATCATGATACTGATGAAAATGAAGTTGCCATTATTCCGGCTGCCGGTGACCTGACTATACACGACGGGCGCTTATGGCACCGCGTGGCGCAGTCGTCCGTAATTGGCGAAGAAAGCCGCAGGAGGGTAATTTACATCCCCATCATTGCCGGTAAGTATGAGCCTAAAACTGCCGATAGCCCTACCGCTTTTTATCAACGTTTTGCTGGTATTGTTAAATAAAAAACTATGTTAATCGCCCTATTCATCAGCTATCTTATCCGCACGGGAAAAATAACTGCCATCAGGAATTTCTTTAATAAAGTACCCGCCAAAGTATATGTTCGTCCGCCTGTCAGTTGAGCTGTGGATTCGGAATTACCAAGGGAAATCGCTTTTAAATATCTATAATATTTTTTGGCTAAAGCCCTAACTCATTTCTTCCAATTTAACCGTTGGCTGAAGCCCAACGGCAATGATTTAAGGACTGATCCCGTTTAAGGTAGCTAAAAGTTCATTGCCGTCCCATTTATGGGACGGTAGCGAAGGGCCAAAAAGCGGCTTCAGCCAAAATTTACCATGCAGATATTTTAAAAGCGATTTCCCTGCAGATTTAACCAGAAAATAGTTTTTTCATAGTAGGTTTTGTATATTTATGCATTATAAACCAGGCAGATAGCCAAAACACTACATAAAACATGATAGCCAGTAAGCCTACTACCATTGACGAGTATATTGCTGATTTTCCGGCCGATGTTCAAAAAATCCTGCAGGACGTACGTACCACTATTAAAAAAGCTGCGCCCGATGCCCAGGAAAAAATAAGTTATGCAATGCCTACTTTCACCCTTAAAGGAAACTTAATCCATTTCGCGGCTTTTAAAAATCACATCGGGCTTTACCCAACACCTAATGGGATTGAGGAATTTAAAGAAGAACTCTCTGCATACAAGGGTGCAAAAGGTTCAGTTCAGTTCCCGATTGATAAACCTATGCCCCTGGATTTGATAACCAGGATTGTGAAATTCAGGGTAAAGAAAAGCACGGAGAAGCCGGATAAAAAACACAGCTAAGGGTTATGCTAAATCCACCAGCTGCTGCAATTGCTTAATATCTTCCGGGGTTGTTCTGCAACAGCCGCCAATAATTTTTGCTCCTGCGGAAAACCAAACTTTTGCATCATCAAGAAAGTGTGCACAGTTGGCAGGCGCCGGCAGCCAGCGTTTATTAACCGCATCCCACACCTCCCCTTTATTAGGATAAACGAGGACGTGCTTGCCGGTATTTGCTGCCGCGATTTTTATTAGCGATGCGATGTGCTGTGGCGCAGTACAATTGACACCAATTGCAATTACCTGGCCCGACTGGCTTAACAATTTTACCGCATCAGAAAAATCCTCGCCACTGCTCAGGTGGCTTTCATCTTTACAACTAAAACTGATCCAGGCCTGCATACCCGGAAACTCCGTTAGCAATTCTTTCAAGGCGATAGCCTCATCTAAACAAGGGATTGTTTCGCATGCCAGCAAATCGGCACCGGTTTCAATCAGCAATTTCATCCTGCTGCGATGAAACGATTTCAGATCTTCAATACTCACACCATAATTACCGCGATATTCTGAACCATCGGCTAAAGATGCGCCGTAAGGGCCTATAGATGCTGCTACCAGCGATTTTTCACTTCGGGATATAACTTTCATGGCATCCCCGCGTGCCTGGAAAGCCAGCTGCACACTTAGCTGCATCAATTCAACTGCTTCTGCGGCAGTGTATCCATTTTTGGCAAATCCTTCAAAACTGGCCTGGTAACTGGCTGTCGTGATAACATCTGCACCGGCAATTAAATAATCATAATGCACCTGCTTAATCAACTCCGGGTCTTCCCTCAATAATTTGGCCGACCATAATGTATGATTAAGATTGGCTCCCCTTGATTCTAATTCTGTGGCCATTGCGCCATCAAGGATAACAAATCCTTTCGTACGGATAAAAGGGTCAAATATATTTTCCATTGGTATAATTCTACCTGCAAGGTAGTAATTGTATTTTTTGTGAATGAAAAAACCTTTTATTTAAATGGTACTGTTTACATTCAACATATGGCCGGTGGTTTCACTACAAGTAAAAAGTCAGGCCTCGTTTTATTTCCTCCGAAGACCTATGGTGACAACACTATAGATGTTGGGAAGATTATAAAAAGCGGAGGATGTGCGATTCCTTCCTTGGGGAAGGAGGAGGAAGGGGTTTTGCGAATGATAGGACGGCTGCTAATCAAGCTTAAAAGCCTGGTGTAGAAACCCCTCCCTGCACCCTCCCGTTGGGAGGGAATCGCACGAGGCCAGCCTTTTTATAATCTTCCTAAGACCTACGGTGATAACACCCGGCCATTACACTTAAGAAAGAACATACCTCCTTCACCTCCCTGTCAATTTCGCATCTCCCATCCAAAATAAATGTTTAAACTTCTTATTTTTACTTTATGGAATTAGGAATAAGCACATTTGGCGAGGTAGACACCGACGGCACTGCCGGTAAAGCCGTTAACGCCCACCGGCGGGTACAGGAATTATTGGCAGAAGTTAAACTGGCCGATGAGGTTGGCCTGGATGTTTTTGCCTTTGGCGAGCATCACCGGCCCGATTTTGTGATTTCGGCCCCCGAGGTATTTATGGCCGCGGCGGCTTCCATCACCAAAAATATCCGGTTGTCCAGCTCGGTAACTGTGTTAAGCTCGGCCGATCCTGTGCGTACTTTTCAAAATTTCGCCACTGTGGATCTGATCTCCGGTGGCAGGGCCGAAATGATAGCCGGTCGTGGTTCCTTTATCGAATCGTTCCCCCTTTTTGGTTTCGACCTTGATGATTACGATGCTCTTTTTACCGAAAAGCTGGAAATGTTCCTGCAAATCAATAAGCAGGAGATAGTGGACTGGCAGGGTAAATTCCGCGCACCGGTGGTTAACCAGGGTGTTTATCCCCGCCCGTTGCAGGAAGCCATCCCGGTTTGGATAGGTGTCGGCGGTACCCGCGCCTCGGCCCTGCGTGCCGGCAGGTTAAACCTGCCCATGATTATTGCCATATTAGGCAGCGCCCCTAAACACTTCGTTCCGTTTGTAGAAGCTTACCGCGAATCGGCAGCAAAGGCCGGGCATGATGTAAGTAAACTGCAGTTAGCCATATCCTCGCAGTTTTACGTAGCCGAAGGCGCCGAACAGGCTGCTGATGAGTTTTACCCCTCATACGCTGCCCTGATGACCCGCGTGGGCCGGGAACGCGGCTGGTCGCCCATGACCAGGGATTCGTTTGAATACCTGCGCAAGGATGGGCCCCTGGTTGTAGGCGATGTACAAATGGCTGTGGATAAAATTATGCAGCAATATGAGCTGTTTGGCAATACCCGCTTTGTAGCACAACTGGTAACCGGCCATACCCCGCACAAAAAGATCCTGAAAGCGATTGAGATCTATGGCACCAAAGTGGCGCCCATAGTACGCAAGGAAACAGGCGCCACCTCATAATCCCAGGTCCGGCTTTCTATTTCAGGCCTGGAATCTCTTTACTAAAAATACTATAATTTAGACCCAATATGGAGAAAAAGCCCGACCTGTTAATAAATGGCGAATCGAAATCCCGGCCAAAGCTGAGGTTTAAGCTTATCCCCTGGCTCACCTTAAAAGAGCCTTGTACAGCAAGCCGATAAGTAAAGTTTTTTTCGATGCGGGTGATGGGTTGATTGCTGATATTAATATCGGGGATTTCTGCCGATTGATGCCGCAGCATGGCCTCTGCCGAAATATTAAAATCGGCGGCTTTTTTCAGGAAGCCAAAGCCCGCGTCAAAGTTGGTGGTAAGGGTATCCCTGTTTTTGAACATGTACCTTGTGGTAAAAGTAATATAGTCATCGGGCGATAGCGTGTATGAAACATTAGTCCAAAAGCCAATTTTTTCGAGGCTGTTATTTTTTGAGGTATTGAAGCCGCTTGCCGCCGCCATTTCCACAATAAAACCTTTACGCTGATAAAGCATATCGGAGATTTTTTTTGCAAGCCCCTTATAAGCTTCGGCGCGCGCGTTTACAAGGTCATCTAAAAATGATTTAATGCCCGCAGGGTCATCTGTATAATCATCTTGGAGCCTTATCGCGTCATTCTTTGTTTCGGTTACTATTTTAGAATCAATTCCGGCTGTGGTAAGCATATTATCAATACTGGCTATGGCTTTTTGCCTGGTATCAATTGCGCCGGCACCAACCGAAGCCCGGATTCCATTAATAATAGCAATAACTGTGGTTTTGGTTTTCAGTTGTGCACTCAATTTGCCCACGTCACCGGCCGGCTCGCCATTATACAATTTAAAGCGGAGCCCAGCCCCAAGCTTGTTATTCCCCGAGGCGGAATCTTTTACAGTGGCGGCCGACAGGCTTAAGCTTCGTAAAATTGTTTGACCCAAATTAGGGTTAAGATAATTTTGCCGGCTTAATTTAGGATGACTCGCTAACCAATACGGCGCTACCTCAAGCCCCAGGTTCATCAACAGTTTGCCATCTTTATCAAAGGCATTAAGAATATCTGACGACAGGGATTTGGCAGTTGTAGGCCGCATAACCGCAGATGGCTCGAAATTAAGGATGCTAAAAGCAGGGCTTGCCGGCACTGTTAACTTAGCTTCATCCTGTGCAAACAGTAACTGCGGCGCCATAATTATTATCAATGCAACTACGTAAATCCAACGTTTCATGAATTTGTAATTTTAAGCGTATAAATTATCGTATCCAGGTCACTATCTACCTGTTCACTATAAGGGCCATAGGTTACCAATCCATCTCCTTCACGAACAAAAACTGTCATGCTTGTCCAGTTGGTTTCCATTAATGTATCAACAATAGTTACAGATACTACAGTTGTTTTACCGCCAACATCTGCCTTTTTACCTATGTTGGCCGGCGCATTAGCGCCAATAAAGCGGGGGCCAAGGAAAACCGAGTAAGATCCGTCTTCATCAGCCGCATCTCCTATTTGTACCTCAACAATAATATCGTTATCGCTTGTTTGCGGGGTATAGCTTACTGTTTCTAAATCAACATGTTTTACTGCCATATACTGATGTTTAATAATTTAAAAAGCCTTTGGTAATATCGGATATTTTTCGCCGGGTTAACCTGAAAACTCCATAACCTTCGCGGCTTTGCCCGGTATTGGTATTACCTTCAATAGTTGTTAAATTTCCACCGTTTACACTTTCAACAATGCCGGTATGCCCAAGATTACCTCCATGGTCGATAATAAAAATACTGCCCGGTTTTATCTTGGATGGGTCATTAATGGCATCCGCTTTTGTAATCTTTGTACATTTTGCCCGTGCCCAATGATCTAATACCCCGGCGGTTTTAACTACAGGATTAGGGATTCCCAGTTTTTTCGCAGCTTCGTTAAAGCTCCAGTAAACAAAAGCCGCGCACCAGCTGTAATGCTGCCCTTCCGGGTCTAACCCTGTTGTGCGTAAATATACATCAACTTCGGGTCCGCGGTTACTCCCCTGCGGCTGTTCTACCACATTAATTTGCGAGATACCAACTAAAAGGGCATCCGCAAGCAAAGGTGATGAAGCCTGGTTGGTATTAGCAGCAGCAGCAATAGTTTCTGCTCCAAACAATGCAGCCCAGGTCATGGCACCTATCTGACCATCTGCCACAAGTGAGGCGCCCATATTGTCGGTATGCCGGGTTTGAAATATTTTTACAGCGCTGACTGTATTATTGCCAAAGTCGCCATCAACATCCAATGGACCGCAGTTTTTTTCGTTCAGTTTACTTTGAATTGCTTTTACAACATCTGTGTCGCTTTCGCCTTTTTTAATAACTCTGTTTGGGTAATTCATCTCTTTTAAGTTTTTAAATGGTTTTCCAATATATCTGCAAAAAGTTTATAAGGCATCTTCACCAAAAGCTATAGCTGATATAAGCAAAAAATAAATTCCTGAGATAATTCTCCCCAAAATACGAGGGGTATGGGAGAGCAATCCAATTGATATAACTGCCGGCATGATGTGATAAGAATAGGTTATGATTGCTTACTCTAAATTCCGTTTTGGGCTTCCCGGAGGCCATTTTACAGGGAATAGCCAAACTTATAATAGATAAATTCAGATCACCTTAAACTTATTTAAGGAAGTATTATTAAATCGCATTTGTAAAAGCGTAAAGAACCTTACACTTTATCAGGTATAAATTGATTCATTAAATATAGTTTTTATTTTATTAAAGAAACAAAATTTATTTACCCAAATCATCATTAACCAGTTAACGGTCAATCAAATACAAAAAAATAATGTTTTAGTTTGCTTAGCACGACCTGCACCGCATTGCAGTTTCATGAGACATAAAAACCCTAAAGCAATATTTTCAACCCTGCTTACCCGTTTAAGCGGCAAACTATCTTCCGTATATCGGTACATACTATTGCACTGATCTTAGATATGGATACTCCAGTGTCGGCTTTTAAAGTGTTTATATCTGTATAAATCAAACAATTAAACACATCAACCCTTATTATAAGGTAATAAAGGTACAAATGCCCAAGTGGACAAAAACAACATTAAAAGTATTAGGAGCTTTAACAGGCATTGTAATAATTGCCTTTGCAGGCATTTTTATGTACATTATTTTCAACAAGGAAAAGGTGCTCAAAATGATCACCACCGAACTGAACAAAAACCTGGACGGTACACTCACCATCGGCAAGCTTGATCCAACATTTTTTAAAGGCTTTCCGGGTGTTTCTGTAAATCTTAAGGATGTGGTTATTAAAGATCGGCAATGGCCTGCTCATCATCATACTTTATTGGATGCAAAATACGTTGATGTGTCTGTAAATGCAGCGGCATTATTGAAAGGGAACGTGGAGATAAATAAGATAGACATCGGCCAGGCAAATATCGACCTGTTTACAGATAGCACAGGTTATAGTAATACAGCTGTTTTTAAAGGCAAACCAAAAGATAAAAATGCTCTCAAAGATACCAGCAGTTCATCAACCCAAATAAAACGCTTTCACCTTAGCAACGTTAATTTTGTAGTTGATGACCGCAAAGCTTTTAAGCTGTTCAGGTTTGAAATAATGAATGTAAACGGGCGGATGCAGTACCCACCAACCGGCTGGCACGCCGATATAAGGCTGCAAACACTGGTTAAAAGCTTTTCGTTCAACACCAAAAAGGGCAGCTTTATGAAAGATAAACTGCTTGATGGTACATTTGATATTACTTATAATGAGCCAGCTAAACTTATAACGGTAGCCTCCAATGTTTTAAACATTGGCTACGATGCGTTTACCATTGGAGGCAAATTTAACCTGGCCAAACCCAATGTGGCGTTTGTATTGAATATTGTTAATGATAAAATCCTGTGGACAAATGCAGCCCGCCTGTTAGCGCCCAACATTACAAAAAGCCTTAGCAAGTTCAATATCGACAATCCTATCGCGGTTACCTGTGATATTGCCGGCTTTTTTAGCGCCGGAGGCGATCCATCTATTTTTGTTACTGCCAAAGTGAAAGATAATGTAGTGACCATGCCCGGTCTGAAAGTTGAAGACTGCAGCTTTAATGGGGTGTTCTCCAATAATTATATCAACGGCAAGGGCCTTAATGACGACAACTCAGTTATAAAATTGTACCATTTTAATGGTACTTATCAAAAAATACCATTCATTATTGATACGGCTTTTATCAATAATTTAAATACCCCGGTAGCTACCGGCATATTCAAATCGCATTTTGATATATCGCAGCTTAACCATGCCGTTGGCGATGATGACCTGAAATTTACCAAAGGTTATGCCGACCTGAAACTGGCCTATAAAGCCAACCTGGTTGATTACCAGATTAGCAAGCCAAAACTGGCCGGCACCATTAACATTAAAAATGCCAATGTAAGCTATGTGCCCCGTAACCTTAATTTTAAAAACACGGCTATCACCATAAAATTTTCGGGAGACGA
The DNA here is from genome assembly GCF_056400985.1 of Mucilaginibacter sp. P4_G9. Classification (NCBI taxonomy): domain Bacteria; kingdom Pseudomonadati; phylum Bacteroidota; class Sphingobacteriia; order Sphingobacteriales; family Sphingobacteriaceae; genus Mucilaginibacter; species Mucilaginibacter sp. P4_G9. Next base: position 13,287 of record NZ_JBFUKF010000124.1, read on the forward strand.
CCTGTTGCTCAACAACATTCGCTTGCAAACCGGCAACAGTATTGTGTTTATGGAAGGCAGGGTAAACAATTTTCTTAACCTGTATTATACCGCTCCCGAAAAAATACTGCTTACCTGGCAGGTTCGTAGTCCGCAATTACACCTGGAAGAGTTTTTGGGATTTTTAAACCGCCGCCAACCCGCCGCGCAAATTAAATCACCTGGCAAAAGAACCAATGTCAACAGCGCCCTGAGCACTGCTTTTGAAAAAGGGACGGCCGAGATTCACCTGAGGGTTGATAAAGTATATTACAAAAACTTTTTAGCTACAGGTGCCACTGCCAATTTTTTAATGGCCGATAACATCATCAGGGTTAATAATGTGAGCGTGAAAAACGCCGGAGGTTCATTAAAATTAAATGGCACGTTAGTACAAAAAGGTAATATAAACAACTTCACCATCAATACTAAGATTGACAATGTAAACACCAGTAATTTCTTTTATTCGTTCAATAATTTCGGCATGAAAAATTTTACGTCGAAAAACCTCACGGGTTTTCTATCGGCCCAGGCACACCTAACCGGCGGAATAAACAGCCGCGGAGATATAGTTCCCCGATCATTGAAAGGATTGGTTACCGTTAACCTTAAAAAAGGGGCGCTGCTTAACTTTAGCCCCATTACCAGTGTAGGGAAGTTCGCGTTCCCTTTCCGCGATCTTAAAAACATCAGGTTTTCCAACATGGATATGAAATTTGATATTGATGGAGATAAGATAAACATAAGTCCTATGCAAATCAATTCCAGCGCTATTAATATGGATGTTGCGGGAGTATACTCATTATCAAAGGGAACCAGCATTGCCATGGATATCCCTTTGCGCAACCCAAAAAATGATAGCGCTATTGTTGATGTAACCAAACGCAATAAAAAGCGCATGAAGGGTATAGTATTGCATATAC
>NZ_JBFUKF010000125.1:0-14216 GCF_056400985.1 Mucilaginibacter sp. P4_G9
GCTGTTGTACTGCAAAGGAATAATAAAAGCAAATGTTTAAGCATCTATAAAAATAATCATAAAATTTAAACTGCAATTACACCCGACGGCATTTAACAAAAATTAACAGCTTATATAATAAGCCGAATTTTCGTCACACAACGATCAAAACTTTATAAGCAGATATTATTTATATTCGCTAATCCTAATTAAAAACCTAATGCCTGATATAAATCCATTTTTTAACCGGTATAAAACATTAAGGAATGCCGAATTGCTTACTGTTATTAATAACCCGGACAATTATCATCCCCTGGCCCTTGAGGCCGCTCATATAGAACTAAATAACAGACAGCTGACTCCCGAACAGCTTGAGTTGCTTTATATCGACATTGAAGCCGCCGAACAGCAAAAGGACATTCATCAGCAAAAAACAGCCCGGATAGGTCAGTCCATAGTTAACTTTCTAAACCCACTATCAGCATCATTACCGCCCGTATCAAAATATATTAACATAATTACTATTATCGCAGCTGTCCTGTATATAGTGGCTTTGATATTTGGTGGTAAATTAATGTTAATCGCCCTGTTTAGCCCGGCTTTTTACAGCCCGTTTTTCTTTTATTCATCTATCCCCTATTTACTACTCCCGATAGGAATCTTACTTTTCGTGTTACGAAAAAAAGCCGGATGGCTAATATTATGCCTAATATCAACTTATAAGGCTATAGGATTACTAATCCTTTATAAAAAAGAGATCGGCTTTAAACTGGATAGCCAATTTGGTTCAGAAATTACCGATACGAGGCTGGTAATATCTGGCATTGTAATTTTGTTTACGTTATTTGTTGCCGTATCCGTTTGCCGTGCCGATATAAGGGATGTATACAAAGTAAGCAACAGGGCAAAAGTACTTACTATTGCCCTGGCTGCCGGCTGGGTGATATTTGATATGCTTAAACTTTTTAAGGCATAGCAAAAAAGGTGCACCCTAAGATGCACCTTTTATAAAACCATCATTTTTATTACGATGGTTCATTTACCACTCACTATTCACCACTCTCCATTCACCACTCACTACTCACCATTCACTGTTCCTCCAATTACTGCACCAACTTCATTAGCCTGCTGTAGCTTTCTGAGCATTTCGCTGCCTATAAGGGCATCTATCATGCCGTTACCGCCGCCATCTTTGCCGCTTACCAGTATTTCCGGCACCAGTTTAATACCATTGCTGGCAAGGGCTTCGGCTACGCGTACAATGGCGTATTGCTCGGTACCCATGGCTTCGGTTTTCTGTTTGGTTACCTCGGCTTCGGCCATACCTATGGCTTTAATTTTGGCACCTTCGGCCAAACCGTTTACCTCAGTTGCGTTGGCATCGGCTTTGGCGTTCACTGTTTTGGCTTCGGCATCAGCTTTGGCTATTGTAATCTTAACTTCGGCATCAGCTTTGGCGTTAATAGTTTTGGCTTCGGCTTCACCACGTGAGGCGGCAACCCTTGATGCTGCCATCTGTGTATTGATCTCTACCTGGCGGGTTGATTTTACAACCTCCGGCTGCATATCTGCACCGGCCCTGGCGCTTTCAAACTCCTTACGCTCAATTTGCGCGTGACGTTGTATTTCGTAAGTCACTTTTTCCTGTTCGGCTATTTTACGGTCGGTAAGGGTTTTCATTAAGGCGGCTGGCGGCACTATATCGCCTATCAGTGTATCCACACCTATTACGTTATAAGTTTGCAGTACTGTGCTGATATGTTCTTTGGCATCATTTTGCCTTTGTATACGGTTAGCCAAAAAGCCTATCACATCACTCCTTTGTGCCGAGTTACGGAAATAGTTGGCAATGGTAGGCTCCAGTACCTGCGATACCAGGTTTTTCATTTTACCAAAACGGGCTATTACCTTTGGCGCTTCGTTACGGGGTACGTGTATAATCTGTGATACATCCAAATTGAATGTAAATCCATCGCTTGATCTTACGGTAATTGTGCACAGGTTTTTATCCAGTTCATGCGCTTCTGTGCGGCTATCGGCCCAGTTTAATACAATGTTGGTAGTAGGCACAATTTCTACCGCATGAGTATATATGTTTACAGGGTGTTTACCCGGGTCAAGCGGTTCTTCCCAAACACCTTTTTCGTTCCGTTTTACAATATTACCGTGCTTAAAGGCGTCGCCGCTGGTATCCTTGCCTTCGGGCCCAACAAAGGAGTTAACCACACCTACATAACCAATAGGGATGTAAACCATATCCACCTGCTCCACAATTACAAACCAGGGGTTAAGGTAATAGGTACCGGCCAGTATCACATCCTCCTGCAAACCTTTACGACCGCCAGCGTTAATAAACGCTATTGGATCCTGGAAGTTTTTATGACCATCAACCGAGTAGCCGGCAATTTCGCCCTTTGCCAATGGTTCACCATCAAGCGTGGTAATAACACCCACTTTGTTTTCCTGGATCTGGGTAATAGGCRCCATCACAATCTCGAACAAAAAGGTGTTGATACGGTAACTACCCGGCGTAAGGAAAGCAGCCTGCGGGCCTTTCTGCCCATTGTTATCCAAAAACGCTATCGCATCCTGGAATTTGTCGCAGTTTACCGGTTTGCCCAGTACCCTACCGGTATCCAGGATGGCTCCATCTTTCGCCTTCACCAGTCCCAGTTTGTTTTGCTCAATAATGGTAAAAGGCTCCATGGTAATACCGTACTGCCATGGCCACATGCCCCAATACAAACCCGGCGCAAGCGCTTTGGCCTGCATACCGRCCTCGCCGGCAGTGGCAATAATACGGCCATCTGGAAGGCGTGATTTACCCGATAAGGTAAACTTTTTTACCACGAGGCCAATACGGTCATCGGGGACTATCACCATACCAAAAAACACCCGTAAAACAAACTTGTACATTACAAGCACCAGAATTACAGGCACAGCCCAAAATAACATCGCAATTGAATTGTTCATTTTTTAAAAGATTTAGAATTTTTATTTTTTTGATTTTTAACGGAACCCTTAAGGTGCGGGCCCTCACAAATAACATATAGCTTAAACTGGATTGGAGTACCTTGGCTATATAGTGTCATTAAGACAGTTGCAATTACAGGATGTTACAATTATTTTGAAAAATATTTTTAATATTTCGGATGCCGGATGTGTGATTTAGGATTTATTACATATAACTAATTGATTTATAAATATTTATATTAAATAAAGCAATATTGTAGTGTGCTGTGCAAGACTGTTAAAGACCATTCTGCACTGCATGGAGATTGGGCAAAGTTAATGTACAGAAACTAAACTCCTTAACCGCTTACCAAATTAACTTAAGGCCAACAGATTTATATTGAGCTACATTTTTATCCTTACTAAGCAGTGTTAAGTTATTGGTAATAGCCTGCCATATCAGCATCCTGTCAAAGGGATCGCGGTGCCAATCTGCATTCAATTGATGATACCCGGATGATTCCGATGGCAGGAGCGGCAGTAAACTAAACCCGGTTTCTTCGGCATGTTTCGGCAGATCACCAGGGGTTACTCCATTTAAATCCAGCTTTCCTAATGAGTATTTTAACGATATCTCCCAAAACGTTACTGCGCTTACAAAAACTTCGTTATTCGCATCTTCCAGAATAGTAATCACTTTGGATGATAGTTTTTTCTGATCTGATATTGCCCACAATAAGGTATGGGCATCAAGAAGAAAACTCATCCTAACAATTCCTCCTCCGTCATCTTGAAGCCTGGTTTAAAATTCACTTTTATTTTGCCTTCTAATAAACCAAGTTTTCGTTTTGGTTTTAAAAGCTGCGACTCTGGTAAAAAGTAGCCGACAATTTCCTTTTTCTTGCCGTAAGTAACAGCAAAACCCACCCCGGCTTTAACCTGTTCCAACACTTCCGCAAAATGCGATTTAAATTCTCCAACAGTCATTGTTTTCATCCTAACGTTCTTTTTACAATAATACATTTTACTTGACAAGTTGTCAAGTAAAACTCTTTCCATTTACTAAAACTGCTTATAATTATTAGTAAAACCCGATACTTTTAGCAATTGCAAACAATTTTAAACTCCCATTAGTTTAAATAATAACATCATTAAAACCCTACGATCATGGCAACGCCAGCATCAAATAAAACCGGGACTAAAAAAATAAACCCCGGTACCAATAAACCGGGCAAACAGGAACTTAAAACTGATTTCCCGATGAGCGAAAAAGACGAAGTAAAAAAAGCCGAGGAGCGAATGAGAAAGCAAGTGAAAGGCAAATAATTTTCTGTTTATTTCGGCGGCAATTTTATAGCTTAGGCAAACAATTATACCCATTATGATTAAACATAGCTTTTTGTTGCCGGCTGTTGTATTACTGTTCATTACAGCTTGTAAGCCTTCGGTGTCGGTTACTACCCTTACCGGTAAATGGAAATATATTAAGGTGGAGCACCCCAATGCAAGTCCGCCCGATACCATGAAAAAGGCCGAGCTGGATGAGGTTGTTCCCTATATTCAATTTACTCCCGAAATGAAGTTCCTGATAGTTTGGGGAGGTAAATTCCTGGCGCATGGTACCTACACCCTTAATGGCAGCAACATGAACATAACAGAAGTGCTGCCCGATGGCAAAACCCGCAATTATGTTTTCACCGTATCAGAGCTAACCGAGAGCAAAATCATTTTCGAAACCACCGGGGCAGACGGCTCCAAGGTGACAGCCTTGAGGGCGAGTAAGTTTTGATTTATTGTTGTGTGTTTCGTGTTGCCTGGTTCGTGATTCGTGTTGCGTGGTTCGTGTAATTCGGCATCGCTTTGGGGACATACAAAAGTCCTTTGTCTTTTGTCCAAAAATCCTTGCTCAAAAAACCCTTGCTCCTTGCTCAAAAAATCTTTTCTCCAAAAAAGGTGATATATCTTCCTTAACTTGCACATAGTAATAAACAGTAAACAATGGATGCGGTTAAATTACAGGAGCAAGCAGCAAAAAGGCAGGAGCTTTTTATCGGCTTATACAAAAAAGTATTCCCGGCGGTGGCAAAGTACGTGGCTAAATGCGGCGGATCATTTGATGAGGCCAAAGATGTTTTCCAGGATGCTTTGCTGAACTATTACGAAAAAACACGATCGGCTGGTTTAGCCATCAACAACAGCGATGGCGCCTATATTTATGGCACCGCCAGGTATTTATGGCTCAAGCGCTATAAAGAAGGCAGGCAAATATCCTCCTTAAATGAAGCTGATGCAGCCAACACTACTGCGGAGATTGTAAGCGTTCCAGATGAAAACAAACTACTCAACTTCCTGGAGACGGCTGGTAAGCGTTGTATGGAACTCCTCCGCTCCTTTTATTACGATAAGTTACCGATGACGGAGGTGGCGCAAATGTTCGGCTTTTCGGGTGTACGCTCGGCAACAGTGCAGAAATATAAATGCATCGAAAAAGTTAGGGAAACAGTTAAACAAAAAGCATTAAAGTATGAGGACTTCCTTAAATAACATAGCCTATATAGAAGCCCACCTGCTTAAAGCGCAGCAACCCGGCGATGCCTTGTTGTTTGATGCGAAACTATTGCTGGATCATGACCTGCAGGTTGATACAGCGGCCCAAAAACAGGTTTATACTTTAGTGCAGCAATATGGCCGCAGGCAGTTAAAACAAGAGATAGAAGCCGTGCACCAGCAACTATTTACCCAACCCGAACACATGAGCTTTAAACAAAAAATAGCCCGATTATTTTTCAGGTCATGAGTCGGTAGTTTTAAGTCGTTATAAATCGTTGATCAAAATGACAACCTTAGACTAAAGGCTACCGACCTGTGGCTCCGAACTTAAAACAAAAACCAAAATTTTTATGAATATCGATAAACAGGAATTCCGCAAATATGCGGTCATGCACCATGCTATTGCCGGTTCGCACGTTGACAGCTACATTTCAGGGGTCGAAAAAAATATGCTGCCCACAGCCATGACTCCCTACATTACCGAAGAGCGCGAAATGCGCGTTGCCCAGATGGACGTGTTCTCGCGCCTTATGATGGACCGGATCATTTTTATGGGCCAGGCGGTTGATGATAACGTGGCCAACATCATCCAGGCCCAATTGCTTTTTCTGCAGTCAACCGATGCCAAAAAGGATATCCAGATGTATATCAACTCACCCGGCGGTTCGGTATATGCAGGCTTAGGTATTTATGATACCATGCATTTCATCAGTCCGGATGTGGCAACCATTTGCACAGGGATGGCCTTATCAATGGGGGCGGTATTACTTTGCGGCGGTGCCGTAGGTAAGCGGGCGGCATTACGGCATTCCCGCGTAATGCTGCACCAGCCATCGGGCGGAGCGCAGGGTATGGCCTCTGATATCGAGATAGCATCCCGCCAGGTGCTCAAAATAAAGCAGGAACTTTACGAGATCATTGCCAAACACAGCGGCCAGCCTTATGAAAAAGTATATGAGGTATCAGACCGTGATTACTGGATGATAGCCGACGAGGCCAAAGAGTTTGGGATAATTGATGAGGTATTGGTGTAGATAGATGTGCAGATATGCAAATTTCAAATGTGCAGATAACGCGTTAAAGAAACCCTGAATGGTCAGATTTATAAGTCATGCTGAATTTTGTTTCAGCATGACTTACTACTGTTGATTTTTTTCTTATGAAGCTATCAATGCGCCGTCACAGCTGCCCCTGCCACAGCGTCTACTTTATTTTTAATAAACCTCCTGCCAATAACCAATACCAGCAACGCCACTATGGATGATGCCGCCATTACCCCTGCCATTGGTAAGGTAGTTTGGCTTTTTATCAATGTAATACCTATAGACGCCAGCGAACCTACAGCCATTTGAAAAGCGCCCAAAAGTGCAGAAGCTGAACCAGCGTTTTTGGTGAATGGTGCCAACGACAAGGCTGATGTATTGGGGCTGCAAATCCCTACGCAGCATAAAACCCCAAATATTACGGCTATAGTGCCGCCCATACCAAACCAGCCATTTAACGATCCTATCAAAAACACAACAGAAATAATTGCCATGCAAATGAGGAAAGTGTTTACCAGTTGTTCGCTGCTGTATCTTTTGACCAGCATGCTGTTAACCTGGCTCGACCCAATAAAGCCTATCGAAAGCCCGGCGAAGATCCACCCAAAAGTCTTCTCACTCACTTTAAATACCTCTATAAATACAATGGGCGATGAGGATACATATGCAAACAAACCGGCAAATGCAAAAGCCCCGCTTATGGCGTAAGTGAAAAACTGGGGCTCTTTTATTACCTCCAAAAAATTATTGATGATAGGTTTTGGTTTTAACGAGAATGAGGGATCGGGCTGATAGCTTTCGGGTAAAAAGAATATTACGGCTAATAAAATCAATACGGCTATGATGGTGAGGATTAAAAATATAACCTGCCACTCAAACGCGGCTGTTATGTAGCTGCCAACGGTTGGTGCAATCATGGGAGATGCCCCAAGTACCAATATCAGCAAGGCAAATACTTTGGCATTATCTTTCACCGGGAACAGATCGCGCACCATGGTCATGGAAGCAACTCCTGCCGCGCAGCTGCCCACCGCCTGGAAAAACCGCATAATGATCAGCATTTCCAGCGAGGTAGAAAAGAAACAGCCGATAGATGTTATAATGTACAGGCATAGCCCAAAATACAAAGGTTTTTTACGGCCGAACCTATCAAGCAAGGGGCCATACAATAACTGCCCGGCCGAGATGCCAATAAAAAAGCTGGAAAGCGACAGGGCCACCTCATCTGTGCTGGTGTGCAGGTATTTTGCTATCGCCTTAAAACCGGGCAGGTACATATCAATAGAAAAAGGCCCTAAAGCGGTAAGCGAACCTAATATGAGAATTAAAAAAAAGTATCGCTTTTTGGTCATATGTTGTTAGTAGATGGCCGATAGACCATGGTTAATGGATTAAATACGGGCCAAAGATACCACTAACTACGGACTTAAAAAGTTTCGCCCAAATTAAGGTTTATTGAAGAATAGTTGCGACTTACTCCATAATCGAGACTGATATTTGTACCCGATTTTTTGTTAAATTTAAACCTAAGCCCCGTACCACCAGCCGGGTGCCAAAAGGTAAATTTCATATTATCGGGCTCGGTTACGGAGTTTACATTGGCAAATAAAACAAAGCCAAGCAAGCCATTACGGGTTATATCGCGGCGGTATTCGGTTTCAAAATAGGCAAGACGCTGGCCGCGGTAACGGTTTTGCTTAAACCCACGCCCCGATCGCTGGTAAGGTTCCCAGCCTAAACTGGGCAGGTTAAGGTAGGGGGTTCCGGGTGTTAGCGATGTCCAATAGTAAGACCAAAATGCCAGCACATTTTTAGGCCCCGAATTGGTTAGCGAAACGTACTTACGCACATCGATATATAATGATTGCCAGTTGGTATGGCTCCCAAACAGCCTGGTATTAAACCTGTACGATACATTGGCATAAACCCCGGGCAGCGGATCTATTGAATTTTTACGGGTATCATACAATAAGTTTAAAGTTGCCCCTGATGAAAACGCATCCTGGTTTGTAGCTGTACCATATTTGTAATTGGCAAAGTTACGCAGGTTATTGTTGCCCTGGCTTTCCATATCAACATAGTAATCCAGGTTGTACCCTACCCCCGCATAAAAATATGGCTTTATTTTTTTAAGCACGGTTTGGTAAAAACGAACATAGTTATACTCTACCAAAAACTTGTGATCTTCGGGCATATTGCCGCCAAGGCCCCAGGTATATTGGGGATAAACCAGTAAACGGGTATCACCTACAATATTCCATTCGTTATTATCAAGCCATATGTTTGATCTGATGGGCAAGCCATAACGGCCTTTTAAATTAAAATAAGGCGTAAATGTAAAACTCGAAAGGTTTGTTGTCGCCAGGTCGCCAAGGTAAAAACCGGCTGTAGTTGAAGTAAACAACGCCCTGCCGCCACTTCGCCCGTCTGCGGAAGATATCGGCAAAAATGAAAAATAAATTTTCTTTTTTTCGATAGTTGATATCTTTCTTGGTTTAATACTAAATACAGATCTGAAGACATCTATCAGGTCTCGCTGCTTAACAGTATCTGTTCTGTTTTTAGTAGCATCAACAACGGGCGCGGAGCTTTGCGCTATTGCGACATGAGAAACTAAACAAAACAATAATACTATAAACGCTCTACCCATTATACATTAAACGGAATACTTAAATATGCAGTTTGGTATTTTTAACAATTAACACAAATGCTTTAACGAAAAATTTAATTTTTAAGCATGCAATAAAATTTATTTTCTCCTCATCCTTTTACCAGGTCCCGTGCCTTAAGATAACAATAAAAAGCCCACGATTAACATAACCGCAGGCTTACCAGGCTATTTTAACCTTTTTTAACTTTATTGATATTTAACCGTAGTAACGGTAGTGGTTTTGGTATATGGGCGATGATGTCTTGGGTGGGCACGGCGCCAGGCAATACGGCGCGCACGTTCTTTCTTCTCCCTGGCCCTGCGGGTTTCATTACCAATAATATAACCTCCTCCTGCACCAATTGCACCGCCAATTAAAGCCCCGCCTACATTATGGCCAACTAAGCCGCCAACAACGGCACCACCGGCGCCACCTATAATAGCCCCTTTTCCCTGATCGCTGATTCCTTTTTTCTTTGTAGTTTGTGCCTGTATGTTTGATGCAAACGTAAGTAGGAACGCAAAAAACAGGCAAGTGAATATGATTAACTTTTTCATAAAAATATTATCTGGTAAGTGTTATAAAATATACCGGGTAACACCTATACAAATAACAAGCCGAAATGCAGATGGCAGTAAGCAGATTCCAGCGGGTATATAGCGATTTAAAGACAGCTAACAATTTATAACAGCAAGACTATCAAATTATTAACCAATGAACAAAGATAACTAAAACTACTTGCAGTTACCTGCCAAATGCCGAAACAAGCTATTTCAAAAACGCCAGTACTGTATCAGAAAACTGGACACTTTTACCGGCAACATTATGATCGCCGGGGATGTAGGTTAATTTTGATCCGGGAATAGCCTGCTGAAGCCCTTCTTCAGATCCGCCGTCTTTATCCTCGGTTCCGCAAATAATTTGCACAGGTATTTTCACTTTTGCAAGTTCCTGTTTACTGGTTGACGGCTGGTATTTTTGCTGAAACATTAATGCGGTAACATCAAATGATGGGTTGCTGTGAATGTATTTGATCATGCCATCCACATCATGAAAAGTTGTATCGCCCATCAATGCTTTATAAGCATGCACCCGTCTTGGCCAATCGGGGTTGGTATAGGCATCGCCCATGCCCCCGATTACCAGTTTTTGCACCCTTTTATCTAAAACCAAAATACGCGATGCAATGATAGAGCCCCGCGAGTAACCTACCACATTATATTTTTTTATACCTAAACTGCTTACCAAACCCATTATATCCTTTGCCTCGGCATCGTTGGCATACCCGGCATCGGTATGAGGCTTATCCGACCGGCCATTGCCCCGCTGATCAAGTATGATCACTTTATAACCGGCATTCAGCAGATCGTTAAACAATGGACCATTCTTCCAACCCTGGCCGGTACCCGAAAAGCCGTGGATCAGCAAAACCGGAAAACCATCACCCTTAACCTCGTAATAGATTTTTGTACCATCAAATGAGGTGTAATAACCACCGGCCACGGCCTCCTGCGCATAATTAACATTGCTGATAGTTTGCAAAAGCAGTAAAGCAGTTATGAATTTAAAGATCTTTTTCATGGGGGCATTATTTTACAAACTGGTTAATAATTAATACCCCGGCCAAACCGACCACCGAAACCAATGTTTCCATCATCGACCATGATTTGATGGTATCTTTTATGCTAAGGTTAAAATATTCTTTATATAGCCAAAATCCCGAATCGTTCACGTGTGAAAACGCGAGGCTACCTGCGCCTATGGAAAGCACCATCAGGTTAGGRTTCACATGATTTTGCGCCACTAATGATGCTACAATCCCCGCGGCGGTTAATCCCGCTACGGTAGCCGAACCTAAGCTAACGCGTATTATTGCGGCTATAACCCAGCCCAAAACTAAAGGCGGTAAATTAAAGGTCTGCAATTGGGTAGCTATCTGGTTGCTAACACCGCTGGCAGTTAATACCTCTTTAAATGCACCCGAGCCGGCAATAATGAGCATTATCAAAGCAATGTCTTTTATAGCATCGGTATAGTTTACAGCCAGCTGGCTCATTTTTTTTCCCTGTTTAATGCCCAGGGTATAGGTAGCTACAATAAGAGCTATCAGCATAACAATAGACGGATCGCCAAGGAAGGCAATAACTTTTAGCAGATCTTTATTTTTGATACCCAGGTATGGTAAAAAAGCGGTAAGCATTAACAGCATAACCGGCAGCAAGGCAGTAAAAAAACTATTTGCTGCCCCGGGTAATTTATCGGCGGGCAATTCCTCGGCCCTGAATGTTGCAAGCGGTTCTGATGGTATTTTTTTTAAGAATTGGGCAAATACCGGCCCGGCTAATATAATAGCAGGTATGGCTATCATTAACCCGTAAATAAAGGTAGTAGCCATATTTGCGTGAAACAGCACCACCAGGGCCGATGGTGAAGGGTGCGGCGGCAAAAATCCGTGCGTAACCGATAAGGAAGCCAGCATAGGTAAACCAATGTATACAGCAGGTAGCTTATACTTGTACACTACCGAAAATATGAGCGGCACCATGAGCACAAAGCCAATACCATAAAACAGGGGGATACCTATAATAAAACCGGCAGTAACCAGCGCCCATTGAATGTATTTTTCGCCAACGGCTTTAACCAGTACTTCGGCAATTTTTTGGGCAGCGCCGCTTACGGCTACCAGTTTACCCAGCATAGCACCCAGGCAAATAATAATGAGCAGCTGCCCCATAATATCGCCCATACCCTTTTGTACCGATGCTGTAACCTTATTTATAGGGATCCCCAGCATTAAACCGGCAGCTATTGAAACGATAAGAAAGGCGATAAAGGGATTTAGCTTAACCCAGCTTACTAATAAAACAAGCAGGATAATACAAACAAGAATAATTAATAGTGCCATTATATCAAACTGTTATACTTTAGGTAGGTAGCTTTATTAAAAAACAAATTGTTACCCGCCTAAAGTAATAACAATATTTGAGTTTAAGATTTATAATAGGCAAACCTTTTTAATATGCTTGCACAAACAAAATCATTACTGCACACTTAATTATTCGTTAAAAACAAAATTGCTTCGGCCATATTAATCGCATTGTAATAACTACTTAATTAAAACAAAAATATTACTCAAAAATCACTTCCATTTACCATTCATTAATTAAAATATTTTAAATTTGTGTGTTGATTTGTCCGATAAGATTTTAGCTCAGGCTACTACCCCTTAAATTGTTCGGATAATTTTTCAGCACTTACTTAAATACATTTTCGGCCTTTTCACTTTTTAATGCTTTTTATGTCAAAACGTATTTTGGTATTAGATGATAACCAGGACATTTTGGAAATTGTTCATGAAACCCTTACTTATGAGCAATTTGAGGTAATCAGCACAGCTGAYAGCCTGGAGGTACTACCGCTGATTGAAAAATTTGCTCCTAACCTTGTTATATTAGATTACCGTGTTGCGGGCACAAATGGCGGTGAAATTTGTAAGAGCATTAAGCTTCACCCCAAATTTTGCGACATTCCGGTTATCATTTTTTCTGCTTATTTAGGTAACGAAGATCACCAGCTAACCTACGGCTGCGATGGCATTATTAATAAACCTTTTGACCTTATTGAACTTGTTGAGAAGGTTAATAACCTAATAAATAAAGTTTAGCCATTAGCTGCGGGGGTGTAAAACTATAACCTTACAGCACACCTTTTGATTAAAATTGATAAGTATTAAAAAAAAGTGACTAAAAAGAGCTTTTATTGAAACAATTTCAATTTAACCATTAAAATAATTATAATTACATAATAATTAATCTCAATAGTTAGAATATTGGCAGTCTTCATATCTTTGTTTAGTAATTTTAAACAGAGCGTTAGATACAATAAACCCCTGATTGTATTATGGTTTTATCGATAAATCCTCCAACAAGCAGTGCCAGGCAAAAAAAGCTTCCGGTCTGCCCCAAATGTAAAACAGAGCTTGATAACCGGGTTCCAAGAGGTTTTTTTGCAAAAAATATATTATTTTTTCTCCCCCTAAAACGATACGTTTGTTACAGGTGCCAACGTAAACGCTACCTGCTTGGTTAAAAAATTTAACCAAAAGTATGCGAAAACATACGTTTAAGTACTATTTTAAACGTTTTACACCTATTTATACAAAGGTATCTTTACATTCGTCGCCTTATCAATTTTATGGCAGACGATCAGGATTATAGCGTAAAAACAAAAAAAACATATTATTGTGGAAAATGCGGAACCCCATTCCATTTCCAAATGCACAGAGGATGGTTTACCAAAAACTTTTTGTTTTTTTTACCGATAAGAAAGTATTTCTGTGCCAAGTGCAAAAAACCCAGCTACATACTTACCGATAAAAGCGAATAGTAACAACCAATAGCTTATCAGCTATTTCTCTTTGTTATTTGGTGAGTACTTTTTTGCACAGATGCCCTTTCTAAATGCTACAATTAATAATTATTAAAAAAATTTCACACAGTTTCGGTATAAAATTGTGTATAAACCCAATATTATTCTCGTTTCAAAGTATTTATCAATAAACTTGGTATAACATTTGCTTTGTTTTTAACATAAAATATAATCGKGCATTAGCTAATATTTTAATTAGTGATAAATTATATAATTAAAGACAGAAAAGGATAATAAAATGAGAAGGATATTAGCGGTGGATGATGACAATGATATATTGGAAGTTTTACAATATATCCTTGAAGATTCTGGCTACGAAGTTGAAACATTATCAAACGGGCACAACTTATTTGCCAAAATAAGGGAGCACCAGCCAGACCTAATACTGCTGGATATTATGCTTGGCGGTTTAGACGGACGCGAATTGTGCCGACACCTTAAATCGGTTAAAGAAACGCATGATATACCTGTTATCCTAATTTCTGCAAGTCATTACGTTTCGCTAAGTTCATTAAGTCAGGATGGAAGTCCAGATGATTTTATAGCCAAACCATTTGATATTGATGTGTTGCTGCGAAGTATAAAAAGACAGTTAAATACAGCAGCTTAAACA
>NZ_JBFUKF010000126.1:0-14199 GCF_056400985.1 Mucilaginibacter sp. P4_G9
GGTGCTGGTTGACCTGAAACTGTTTTTTCGCCACCAGCTGCAACAGGTAGTTGAAGAAACCGAAACCCTGTTTCGCCAGCTTATTGAGCTGAGTAACAGGTATAAAGATGTGCTGCTGCCCGGTTATACCCACCTGCAGGTGGCCATGCCCTCCTCGTTTGGCCTCTGGTTTGGCGCCTATGCCGAAAGCCTCGCCGACGACCTGGAACTGGTATTAGCCGCTTATAGGATCACCAATAAGAACCCCCTGGGTTCGGCAGCCGGTTATGGCTCGTCGTTCCCCCTTAACCGCACTTTAACCACCGAACTATTGGGCTTCGACAGTCTCAACTATAACGTAGTATACGCCCAGATGGGCCGTGGTAAAACCGAGCGTATTATTGCGCAGGCGTTATCATCCATAGCGGCCACCCTTGCCAAAATGGCCATGGATCAGGCACTTTACCTGAGCCAGAACTTTGCTTTTGTGAGCTACCCGGATACCCTTACCACCGGCAGCAGCATCATGCCCCACAAAAAAAACCCGGATGTTTGGGAGATTATGCGCGGCAAATGCAACCGCCTGCAGGCACTGCCAACCGATGTAGCCATGATGACTACCAACCTGCCATCGGGCTATCACCGTGAGCTGCAGCTGCTTAAAGAGCTCCTGTTCCCCGCCTTTGCCGACCTGAAGAGCTGCCTGCATATGGCCACTTTCATGCTCCAGAATATAACCGTGAACACCGATATACTGAAAGATCCTAAATATGCGTACCTGTTTAGTGTAGAGGAAGTTAACCGTATGGTATTAAGCGGCACACCTTTCCGCGATGCCTACAAACAGGTTGGCCTGGCCATTGAGCAAGGCGACTTTAACCCCGACAAAACCGTTAACCATACCCACGAAGGCAGCATAGGCAACCTGGGTAACGAACATATCACCGCAGCCTTTGATAAGCTGCTGACTAACTTTGATTTTGCCAAGGTTGAAGGAGCGATAAGGGGCTTGGTAGGATAGGGATGGTAATAAATAATAGTGAAATCACTCTGGAAATCAGTGTAATCCCAGCATATGAACGGACAAAACAGAAGCGATATATACCCTGGTCTTGAGGTTGATATCATCCTGAAAAAAGACCAGCGTACAGGTACTTTAACCCGTGGAATTGTAAAAAGGCTGCTCACCAGTTCTGCCTATCATTCCCGTGGTATCAAAGTACAGTTGGATGACGGGCAGGTAGGGCGTGTAGCCTGGATAGTGGAGGAAGATTAATTCATGAATTCTACACAATTGTTTGCCATATTTACATGTACTTACCATAGTACAAATACAATATGCCTGCAAGCTCTAAAAGAAAAGTAAAATCATGGCTCAGATTAGATGCGCACCACAAACTGCTCATCGCATTCATAGTAGGTATTGCCACTGCGTTTTTTATTTGGGGAAAGTTTAGTTTACCCGCCGCGGTATTAGTTACGTGGCTGGCTTTTGGGTTAAGTATTATTGTGATGGATTGGATCATCATCCTGTCTTCGCATCCCCTGGAAGTCAGGCGAATAGCAAAGATCGAAGATTCAAGCCGGGTACTGATATTAGCATTTGTAATAGTAGCCTCGCTGATCAGTATGCTGGCTATTTTCTTCCTGCTTAAATCATCCAGGCAACTCCCGCCAGAAATAGTAACCGGTCATGTTTTGTTAGGGATGGCATCGGTAATTATATCATGGGTGCTGGTACACACCATATTCACCCTGCGCTATGCACATATGTATTATGCTACAGACCCTAATGATGATAACCAAACCAAACTAATTGGAGGCCTGGAATTTCCGGGTGATGAAAAGAATTTTGAACCTGATTATTTGGATTTTGTGTATTTTTCCTTTGTAGTGGGTATGACATTCCAGGTTTCAGACGTGGAGATCTCCTCCCGCCAGATCCGCCGCCTGGCATGGATCCATGGGATGATCTCGTTTGCTTTTAATACCGCTATAGTGGCGTTAAGTATCAACGTAATATCGGGCCTGGTAGCCAATTAAAATAAGCCGCTTTGCTGTTCAATAAACTGGGGGCGTAATAGGCTGGTACCTAAAGCCTTGTTCAATTCGTTGGTAACATAATCAGATAATATAGGCGAAAAACGTTCGTCATGCTGGTGCATAAAAAACCATACGGATTTTAATCCCTGCTGCTTCCAGTCTTTGATGCGTAAAACCCATTCGTCCAGGCGCGCTTTATCCAGATCGTATTCTCCTTCTTTATCGGTACAGCCAACAAAACGGACGAAGGCATGGGGCGTTGGCAGGGTCATATGCAATATGTCGCGTCTTCCGGATGCATCGGTAATTATCGATCCTATATCAAGATCATGCAGAAGCTGAAAAACCTTATCCCGGTTTTCCTGGTTAGCAAACCATTCTTTATGCCTTAGTTCAACAAATACGGGTACATCTTTTGGCAAATGCTCCAGGTAGGCTTTCAGTTCCGGAAAGCTCTTTGGTGTAAAGTTATCGCTCAATTGCAAAAACAGCGGACCAAGCTTTTCGCCAAATGCCAGCATGCTTTGGTAAAAGCTGGTGGTAATATCCTCAGCGTTTTTTAAGCGCTTAATATGGCTGATGCTTTGCGTAAACTTTGGGCAAAATTTAAACTGCGGATTTATAGCAGCTTTGTCTTTCCATTTGGCAATAGTCTCGGGCGGGTAGGCGTTGTAAAAGGTAGCATTCAGTTCAATGCAATCAAAATGCTTTACGTATTCATCTAAAAAATTAGCATCCTTGGTTTTGGGCGGATAGATCTGCCCCACCCATTCCTTGCGTCCCCACTTGGCACAACCAACGTGTACCTGTACAGGCTCATTATTTGTTTTAGCTGCTTTTAACACACTTTTTGTGAGTTCTGCGTCAGGTGGCAGGGTGAAATCTATTGAGGCTAATTCTTCGGGTTCTACTTTGCCAAATTCCATGAGTTAGTTGATTGGTGAGTGGTTGATTAAGCACGGGGTTGAGCTAAGTTAGAAAAAAAGTTCCATGGCTCAGGATATCATGACGAGTTAAACTTAAATCCAAATGAACGATGCTTTACTACGCCAGCAAATCCACCTTAAACAAAGGTTTAATCCGTTTATTACTGGCCTGTTCGTATGCATACCCCAGCTTAATAATATCACCCTCCTTGTAAGCTGTACTAAAAAACGACAGCCCGATAGGTAAGCCATGTAATAAACCCATTGGGACTGTAATATGTGGGTAGCCAGCCATTGCAGCCGGGCTGGAGAAGGAGAAGCCATTATCATAATCACCATTCACCAGGTCGATACAAACCGCGGGGCCGTTGGTAGGGCCTATAATGGCATCCAATTTATTATCGGTGAGGATCTTATCTATCACTTTTTTAGTTCCGGTACTGGTTTTCTTTAGCGCATCAAGGTATTCTTTGCTGTTCAGGTCGCCTTTGGCTTGTGCAAGTTCCAACGTTTCCTGCTTAAAAAAAGGCATTGCTTTGGCCTCGTTCTGCTTGTTAAAAGCTATCACATCTGCAAGGCTTTTAACTTTACCGTTAGCTGCGCTTAAAAACTGGTTTAGGCCATCTTTAAATTCGTACAGTAAAACGGTAAATTCACTTTTGCCAATGTCTTTCAGTTGTTTGTTTAGTTCTATCTCAACTATGGTGGCGCCTTTGCTTTTAAGTACTTTTATGGCACCCTGTAGTAAAGCCACCATCCCGGCATTACCTTCCAGGGCCGATTTCTCAACCCCGAGACGTTTACCCTGCAGGCCGTTGGCATCTAAAAATTTGGAATAATCTGCTTCGGCTTTTCCTTTGCTGGCAAGGGTGAAACTATCCTGCGCATCGATACCGGCTAATGCACCCAGGAATATGGCTGCATCCTTAACAGTACGGGCCATTGGTCCGGCGGTATCCTGTGTTTTGGAGATAGGAATAATGCCCCACCGGCTCCACAGCCCTACGGTTGGTTTAATGCCCACCAGGCCATTTACTGATGCTGGCGATACTATTGATCCATCCGTTTCGGTGCCGATGGCTACGGTGCATAAATTGGCCGCTACAGCGGTGCCCGATCCGGCACTTGATCCGCTGGGATTGCGATCAAGGATATATGGGCATTTGGTTTGTCCGCCCCGGCTGCTCCATGCGCTGGTAGAGTGGGTGGAGCGGAAGTTGGCCCACTCGCTCAAATTGGTTTTGCCCAATAATACTGCACCGGCTTCGCGTAGTTTATGTACAATAAAAGCATCTTGTTTTGCAAAATTATCGCCCAGTGCCAATGAACCGGCGGTGGTGTGCATGTTATCGCCGGTGTTTATATTGTCTTTTATCAGTACGGGGATGCCATGCATCGGGCCGCGTACTTTGCCCTGGGCACGTTCCTTATCCATAGCGTCGGCCATGTTAAGGGCATCTTTGTTCAGTTCGATTACCGCGTTCAGTTTTGGGCCGTTTTTATCTATCTCCTCAATACGTTTCAGATAAAGCTCGGTCAGCAGGCGCGAGGTGTATTGCTTAGCCTTCATTTTTTCCTGCAGTTCGGTTATAGTGGCTTCCGAGAGTTCAAACAGGTCGTCTTTGCTATCGGTTGCCGTGGTATCGTTTTTTTTATCGTCGACGGCTGGCTGACTGCATGAAGCAGCTACCAATGTTGATATTGTTAAGCCTGCTAATGAGCCTGTTTTGAGGAAATTTCTTCTGTGCATAACCGGGTTTTATAAAGCATCTACAAATAACAAAATATTTAGCTAATTAAAAACTGTCAGTCTAAAATGTTACAACATATAATGACTATAAGTAATTTAATCTTGTTGGTGATGAGACTGCATGTTGACAGGAACAAATTTTAACATAATATAATGCGATTTTTGCAAACCGGCATTTATAATTTCTCATTATTTACATTGCCTTATCCAAATATAAAATGATGAGGCAAGTACTAATTATGCTGCTGGTTTTAACTACAAATACGGCAATATTGGCTCAAAACTTAACGCCCGTTGCCCGTAATGGCGCATTAAAGGTACAGGATGGTAAGTTGGTGAACCATCGGGGGATTGCACCACAATTGCGGGGTATTAGTCTTTCATGGAGTTTATGGCAGGGGCGTAAATATTATAATCCGGGGGTAGTTAGCTGGCTTGCTGATGATTTTAAGATCTCCATTATCAGGGCGGCAATGGGTGTGGAGCCCGATGGTGGGTACTTACGACAACCGGATGAGCAGCAAAAAATGATCACAAATGTGGTTGATCAGGCTGTGAAGAATGGTATTTATGTACTGATAGACTGGCACGATCATAATGCCAATCTGCATATACAGGATTCAAAAGAGTTTTTTAAGCAAATGGCAAAAAAATATGCAGGCGTGCCTAACATAATTTACGAAATCTGGAACGAGCCTGCAAAAACGCATTGGAAAACGGTAAAAGATTATGCCATGCAGGTAATTCCTGTGATCCGAAAATACGATAAGGATAATGTAATTGTGGTAGGTAGTCCCAATTGGGATCAGGATGTGGATATAGCTGCTGCTGACCCAATTGCAGGTTTTAATAATATTGCATATTCTTTTCATTTTTATGCCAGCGACCCTTATCACCAGGAAGCACTCCGTGCAAGGGCTGATAAGGCTATAAAACTTGGTCTGCCGCTTATTGTTACAGAATGGGGTGTGGGAGAGGCCAATGGCAACGGCGAGTTTAATATGCACAAAACTTAAACCTGGTTAAAATGGGCAGAAGATAACAAGCTTAGCTGGGCCAACTGGAATATAACCGATAAGCACGAGACAACCGCTATTATGCAAAAAGGTGCCTCCGTATATGGCGGGTGGACGGAGGCTAATTTAACACCTGCAGGTTTGTATATAAGGAACGTGCTAAGGGAGTTAAATAAATAAGCCCCTCCCAAACCCTCTGCGGGAGCTTAAAGAAAGAAGGGAGGCGGTAATGTATAATTTGCATTACAAATACATATGCAGCATATGTATTGGGTATCTTTATGATCTCTGAATGTACTTTGCTTTTTTAGTAGTGATGATGCCAAGATGCCCGATCAAAATATTGTTCCCCGCTATTTTAATTGCATTGCTGGTTGGATGTGATCATGGTAAAAAAATTTTTAGAAGTGATTGCAATGATGACTATTCTCCTGTTTACAAACGTATTCCTTTTACGGAGCTGGTAAATCACCTTAAAAAATACGATAAGCAATATGTAGAGGTTACCGGTAAGTACATTGAGGCTCCGGAGCAATCTGCTTTATTTAACGATAGCCTTTTTGCCGATCATTCTATTAAGCAGGCTATCTGGATAGATTTTAATCCCGATTGCCCGTTATATCTGGAGGGTACACGAATAGGCTTGTTCGCCTATAATAACGGGCAGTTCACCCAAATCAACAATAAACACGTTACCATTAAAGGCCGGGTTGACGCGCATGATACCGGGCATTTAAACCAGTATAAAGGAGCAATAGAAAGGATCAGTTATATTGATTTATAACTAAATATTTTAAATGGTCAGCTTTAGGCCATCATAGGCCAGGTGGATGTTTGGAGGCAGCTCACTGGTGATATCCTGGTGTTTACCTAAACGGTGACTGATGTGAGTGAGATAGGTTTCGCCGGCATCTATTTCCTGCGCAAAGGCAATAGCTTCATCGAGCGTAAAATGCGATATATGGGTTTGTTTTTGCAGTGCGTTTATTACCAGGATTTTGGTTCCTTTTATTTTTTGTTTTTCTGTATCGGAAATGGTTTTTGCATCCGTAATGTAGGTAAAATCATTTATCCTGAAGCCCATTACCGGGAGCAGGTAATGTAAAACCTCAACGGGCGTAAATGTTACACTGCCAATGGTAAAGGGATCCAAACCTATTGGGTGTATTTTTACCTGTGGAACGCCGGGATAGCCGTTACCATCAAAAATATATGGGAATTCGCGAACCAATGCCCTTTGTACACGAAAATCTGCATATACATCAACCGGGCCATTTTGACGGTAATTAAACGCGCGGATATCATCCATGCCGGCAATATGGTCTTTATGCTCATGGGTAAATACAATAGCATCAAGATGCTTTACGCCCGCACGCAGCATCTGGTACCTGAAATCCGGCCCGGAATCAATAACTATTGTTTTATCTTCGGCTTCAATTAAAACCGAGGTGCGCAGCCGGTTATCCTGTGGATTTAGGGAGGTGCATACCTCGCAGCCACAGGCAATAACAGGTACACCCTGTGAAGTTCCGGTTCCTAAAAATGTTATGGTCACAGCTGCAGTTTTGTTTGTTTAATTTCCTGCAAAAACGCCACTTGTTTTTCGTCGAGCAGTTTAAAATCTATTTCCAGTTCACGCAAAAGCTCAACAAGGGCCAAAATCTTACTTTCCAGGTTCGAGAAACGGTTGACGATCACCATTCGGCTGTTCAGCAACAGGCATGCACCTGTTTTAAAGTTGCCTTTTTCATACCGCACCTTGTAACCTGCTGTTTTAAGCAGCATTTCCAGTTTTTCGAGGGTATGGTTAGTTGCAGGAAGCATTATTTCAAAAGTAGTAAATTAAGTGTAATTGCAGGTTCATTTTTGGTTATCGCCATCTTTGTTTTAAATAGCCTATATCCCTATATTTATTAACCAATTATACGCTCAATATCACAATGAAAAAATTCATCCTGTTTGCTATATGTATAACGGCCTGTTTAACAGCTTTAGCCCAACAAACTAAAACCTATGCCGAGAAACTGGGCTGGCCCAAGGGCGCCCGTGTAATTATTTTGCATGTTGACGATGCCGGTATGTCGCACGAATCAAATGAGGGCGCAGAAAAAGCTATTGGTGAGGGTGTAGCTACTTCAACCAGTGTGATGATGCCTTGTGCTTGGGTATCTGAGTTTAAAACCTACCTGGATAAGCACCCTGGTACARATGCCGGCCTGCATTTAACTTTAACATCAGAGTGGGATAACTACCGTTGGGGGCCGTTGGCCGGCAAAACTGTAGTACCGGGACTTACCGATAAGCAAGGTTGCTTATGGCCGTCTGTTGCGGCTGTTTACTTCAAGGCATCGGCAGATGAGGTAGATAAAGAAATAAGGGCACAGCTGGACAGGGCCTTGGGTATGGGTTTTGTACCTACCCACCTCGACTCGCACATGGGAACGCTTTTTGCCAAGCCATCTTATATGGAAAAATATATTAAGCTGGGCATCGAAAAACAGATCCCGGTTATGTTTCCGGGTGGGGATGACCTGTTTTACAGGGCCGAAGCCAAAGCCGCTACTACTGCCGAATTGAAAAAACAGGGTAAATACGCCGAAGGTATGGTAATACAAGAGCCGGCAATTTTGGCTAATGTAAAAGAAACGGGGCTTATGATCTGGAAAGCCGGTTTGCCTGTTTTGGATGATCTGCATAACTCAAGTTATGACTGGCAGATGCCCGATATTGAAAATATGACGGATAAGCAGATCCAGAAATGGTATACAGATCATTATATTGAAAGCATTGGCCGTTTATCGCCGGGCTTAACTATGGTGATTATGCATTGCACCAATTCAACACCAAATTTCGACCACATATCTGACACCGGTAAAAAACGCAAAGGCGATCTGCTTGCCATGACCGACCCACGATTAAAAGCTTTTTTAAAGCAACAGGGATTTATTTTAACCAGCTGGCGCGAAGTCATGGAGCGAAGGGTAAAAGCGGGGAATGTTGAGTAGGTTTGATGTGCAGATATGCAAATTTCAGATGTGCAGATTATTTGTCTGAACCCGAATTTTTCACCTATCGTTTGTTTTCAATGGTGTTCAAGAGGGCTGTGCCGTTCGTCGAATTAATGAAATTAATCCAATGAATTCAATAGATTCATTTAATCCAGGTTCAAAAATCAAACATTAAAAATCATCTCCATACCCATACATCAATTCCTTCATCTGCACATTTGAAATTTGCATATCTGCACATCAATTCTGTATCAACCTGTATTTACCCGATTTAATGAGCCTTTGCTGTTCGGCAGTAAACGAGGTGCGGCCGCCAAAATCCTGCACCCAGTAAGTGTTATATTCGGCTACGCCAACTTCCTTAAAGTCGGGGTTCATAAGGTTTTTGCAATGGCCTTCACTTTTAAACCAGCCGTCCATTACTTCGGCTATGTTTAGCTGTCCCAGGGCAATGTTTTCGCCTATGGCAAAACTCTTAAACCCTTTAAATTTGTAACCGGCAAAAACTATCCTGTCCTCCATGCTGCGGCCATCTTTGCTGGTATGACTAAAGTAGGTCCGTTTAGCCATATCTTTTGCGTGGCCCGTTGCAGCATCAAATAATTTATCGTTCCAGGTTAGGGGCGTGGCCGGCGGAAAGTAAGTGTCGCCGCAATTACATCCCTTGGTGCGTGTTGAATTTATACGTGATAAAAATTCGTTTTTAAACCGGGTACTTTGACCATATGTGGTTCCAAACATGAATAATATGGTAAGTGTGCAAATAGCTTTTGCAATTAAATTTCTCATATAGTATATGACAAATTAAATGAAACGGGGTTTAATTTTCAATAGTATAGTAAAGCCAGCTTATTGTTTGGGTTTCCGGGGCCGGATGCGCCACTGGCTTGGTTTTTTACGTCGCCAGTAATAAATCATTACAGCAATTGCCATTACGGCAAGAGCGATAATGAGTATTATAACGAGACTGTATGCCTTGCCGAGCTGAGTTTGGGACCTCTTTTGTAACTCGAGGTATATGCTTTTTTTTTGACGATGATTGCAACCTGTTTTTTGATTATAGCCGAATCTTTTTTGGTTATAAGCGCAAGGCGGTCCTCTTCGGCTTTATGTAAGATGCTGTCATCAAGAAATTCATGTCTTTTTATGGCGATAGTAGCCTTCTCGTAATCTTTCATGTGCCGGTACAAACCTGCAAAACCTACCTGTACGGCCGATTCATTTTTAGGGTCTGCATTTTTGATTGCAAGGTTAAGGGCTTCCTTAAGGTCGCGCATGGCCAGCTTATAGTCTTTAATGTCGCTTTTTATAGCCGAGAGTTCAATTAATGAGGCGATGATATTGGGTACATCATTCTTTTGACGCGATATGCTATTTGACTGTAAAATAAACCACTTGGCCTGGACGTATTTGCGTTGCGACCGGTAAATTTTTGACAGGTTATTATAACAGGTGCGTAAACCTAAAGAATCATTAATGCTTGAATAGGTATGCAATGCCAGCATGGTATAATTTAATGCTTCGCCCTGGTAATAATATCTTACATGCCTGTTTGCAATAGTATCGTAATTTAAATATTGCGCGGCAATTTGGGTGTATATAGGGCCTTTTAATGAATCGTTGGTGAGCTGTAATTTTTGCTTAAGACTATCAAGGTCACCCGCATATGCTGATAATTTGAATCCGGCTAATAAAATAAAGAAGCAGCAGGTAAGTAGTTTTTTCATATAGGGGCTATCGAATATAGCAGTATATTTTCATATTCAACAGTCAAATAATGTGCCTGTATTATCAACACTTTATCCCTATTATATAAAATGATTAGATAATGGCCGTTTTTAGGCTGAAATGGCCGTTATTATACCAAATACAGAGGACTGGATTTTAATTCACAATTTTTCTGATTTTTTGCACATTATTAATTGGTATAGTAAATAGTACACCATATTAACCTAATATTGATTAATTGTACTAAACAATAACCTGTTCATACCGGTTAATAAACTGCTGTATGGGTTTAAACCGCGAAAGTATAAAGTTGAAAAGTGCTATACCGATGGCAGCGCAGATAATACCGGCCAATACATCAAGTATATAATGATGACTTGCGTATACTGCGGTAAACCAAATGCCCAGCATTACCACAGCAAAAAATATATTCACCCTGCCCAATCGGTTTTTAATGCCATAATATAAAACAATAACTGGGTATGATGAATGTAGTGATGGCATAGCTGCAAAAACATTTGAGCCTTTTGCATAGATTGATTTAAATACGCCCGCGTTAAAATAGGCATCAAATTTTGCCAGGCCGGCGGTATTACCTTGTGTTAGGGGATGAAAAGCAAAACCGTGATATTGTACATACCATGGTGGTGCGGCAGGGAATGCGTAGTATACTACAAAACCCAGTAAGTTTACCAGTACAAACGTAAGCGAAAATTTAAGAAACTGCTTTTTGTTCCTGAAAAATAAGGATGCCGCAAAAGCAAGTGGCACCGGAATCCAGCATAAATAAAATATACCTGCAGCCACATCAATAAATGTATTGCCATTTGCCCGCCAATATTCGTTAGGCGTTAGTAAGCTGCCTTTGTAATGGATACCAAACAACTGCTTTTCGAAATTGTAAATATCGGCTATATGTACCGAATTGAATTTGTAGTTTGGAAAGGCCTTCATATAATCAAATATGATCCAGTACACAACGAATATACTAAAGCCAAGAATAAATTTACGGGTAACCGGAGCTGCGTAAAAAAGGGAATTGAATATCAATACCAATACAAGCTCATCGGGTTTGTAACCTATTAAAAAGTAGGAGAGTACTAAATAACCTAATGAAATTAGCGTAACAACAAGTATAGTTTTAATATTGATTGTTACACTATTGTGTGCCACACTACCCACTTTATTTTTTTAAGAAGCCTGAACGGAATATTTTATCCCACAACGGTGAGCTTACCCCATAACCTCTGTCGGGGTCCTGGTAATGATGCAGCATGTGGTGTTGTTTAATTTTTTTAAACAAGCCGCTTTTAAAGTTGAAATGATGCATAGCATAGTGCGATATATCATAAAACAGGTAGCCTAATATAAAACCAGGGAAAAAGCCAAAAACATAGTTTACAGGCAATATGGCTTTAAATAAAAAGTAAAAACCAGTAGCTAAAGGTATACTAAGTGATGGTGGTAGTACCAGGCGTTTGGTATCGCTGGGGTAATCATGGTGTACGCCATGCATTATAAAATGTAGCCTTTTCGCCCATTCCCAGTTCTCGTTTGGTTTAAGATGGAATACAAAACGATGCATAATGTATTCTGTAATTGTCCACACAAACAAACCTAAAATAAACAGTTCTGCGTATGTTAACACATCAATACCCGCAGCAAAAGCCAGGTAGGTTGAGTATACAATAACTGGTACAAAAATATACAGGGGTACGGTATAATGTACCTTTGATAAACTCTCTAAAAAGTTGCTTTTAAACATCCTCACAGACTCATGTGAGTTGGATACATAATTCTTTTTCATGGCATATCAGGTTTAAAATGCTTGATGATTTGTCTGCCTGTTATTTTATCTTTTATGTTGATCTGAATTTAATTTCCGGATACAATTGTTAATCCGGTTCAATTTTAACAAACATTTACCAATATGTAAATGCCATTATTTAATTGTTACGAAGATATGATATTTTGATGAGGTCTTAAGTCAAAAGTTCCAGGTTTTGAATTCGGTACAATCAGGGACTTTAATCCGGGTGGTTAACAGCTAAAGACTTTGACTTTACAACTTATCCTCTTCTTCTTGTTTTATTAAAGCTCTTTTAGCTTCTCTTAACCTGTTAAACGCTGTTATGTTGGTTAATACGGCCAGTATAACAAGCGGAAAGGTAAATATTGAAATAGGTTCAAATATGTGAAACTTTATGCCCGGTACAAACAATTTGTAATTGCCGCCAATATACTGAGCCACAATGCCGCTTAATAATGCGCATAAACCAATAGTAACCACACGTTCGGGCCTTTGCATTAAACCGCCTTTAATTTCAACTCCCAAACCTTCGGCGCGTGCCCTCACGTAACTCACCATCATGGAACCAATAAGGGCTATAAAAGCCGCTATAGAGCTTATAAAGTAGTGATGACCTACCAGGTAATAGCAAATACCCAGGAACATAATCAGCTCGCTGTAACGGTCAAGCACCGAATCATACAGCGCGCCAAAAGTTGATTTCATATTACCCAAACGAGCCACCTGGCCATCAAGCATATCAAACAAACCGGCAAACAGTATCAGTCCGCCAGCCCAGCCAACATAGCGTAAGTCGCCCCGGTTACCTTCTTCGGCACCTAAAATAAATATGGCGGCTACACCTACGTTCAGCACAAAACCAATTGATGTAACTGCGTTTGGAGTTAAGCCAACTTTGATCAGGATTTTTACAACGGGATCAATTACCCGGTAAATACCCAACTGCAGGTTTGTTCTTAACGATATTTTCTGTTCCATTTTTGTAATAGTTTGATGTTACAAAATTAAAAATCAAATTTAACTCTTACACGGAAGCCCCATTGTGATATATCCGGGTGGTCTAAATAATTAAATCTTTTCACAAAATCAATCCRTATAAATTTAAATATATTTTCGACACCAACACTACCCTCAACGTAAGGTGTTTTACCAAGTGTATAGGTAATTGGCACCCCATTGCCATCAACAGGGAATTGATATAAAGACGGATGCAAGTTTGGATTGTTTTGATCACTTAAACTACCATACAAAACTTTTGCCGAAAATACTTCGCGCCATTTTAATTTTTTTAACAAAGGTACCTTGTTAAAAAAGAAACCCATAAAGTGCTGATCGATCCTGAAGCTTGCGTATTTATCACTGGCAAACTCCAAAAAGTTCATTAAGTTATATGAATCAATATCATAAGCATAGGTTTGGTTGGCATGGTGAATGGTTAACAATGGATATGGTACCGAACCGAATAGTTTACCTCCGCTTAAATTAACATCTGCATAACCTAATTGCGATTCATAAACACGCTTGTCAATACGGGCATCTATTTTTTGATAATTATACTCGCCGCCAAACAGGTTTTTTACACCGGCAGTGTACTGTAGTTGGTAGGTGGGATATTTATTAGGAATAGGTATGCGGTAAATTTTACCCTGGTAAAATTCTTCGTGAGGGGCATAACGGATTCCGGCAGTAAGCTGGGTTGTGGTGAGGTCATGGATAGAGTTTGGCTGACCGTTTACAACATTGTTAAAATAAAGTGACCCGGCTGGTTCCTGTGTCCATTTATTAAAACCTGCATTGTATGAAAAGTGGCTTTCAAATTCATGTACATAATCTAACCTGTAATTATCGTTATAAAGGTATTTGTCATTTACCCCGCGTTTAAATGATAGCAATAAGTTATCCTCCTGAACAAACTGCAGGTTTAGACCCGGGATTTTAG